>JAVWKG010000148.1:0-5934 GCA_036638655.1 Lysinibacillus sp.
GATTGATACGGTTCATCCAACGGCAACGATTGTAGTCGCAGACACTGCACTGGGAATTGGAGAAACATCCCTGGTGACGATTACCTTTTCAGAAGCGGTGACGGGCTTCGTCAATGCAGATTTAACAGTCGACAACGGAACACTTAGCAATGTTAGTTCTTCAGATGGCGGTGTCACATGGACGGCAACATTCACGCCGACATCTAGTATCACTGATGCAAGCAATGTTATTACGCTCAACAACACGGGTGTGACTAATGCAACAGGTAATACAGGAATGGGTACCACGGACTCGAACAATTACGCGATCGATACGCAAGGTCCAACGGCAACGATTGTAGTAGCAAACAGTGTACTGGGAATTGGACAAACATCCCTGGTGACGATTACCTTTTCAGAAGCGGTAAGTGGCTTCATCAATGCGGATTTGACAATCGCAAATGGAACACTAAGCAACGTTACTTCTGTGGATAGCGGTAAAACTTGGACGGCAACATTCACGCCGAAATCTAACATCACTGAGTCAACTAATCTCATTAGACTCGACAACACGGGAGTAACCGATTTGGCAGGTAATGCAGGGACGGGTGCCACGGATTCAAACAATTATTCGATTCATACGAAGGTAACAACTGGTGGTGGTAATTCTGGAAATCCACCCGATAATGTGATTACTTCTACAAATGGTAAAATAACACTTCCGATTGGTTCAGCAGGGGTAGTTAGCTTGGGAGAAAAAATAATAATTTCAATTCCTAAAGGTACATCGAGCAGAGAATTAGTGATTTTAATAGAAGAATTAAAAAATACAGAAATTTTCCTGGAAAATAGAGAAGTTTTGGCAAGTCCCGTATTTAAATTAGAAAAAAATATAATAGAGAATTTCAATAAATTCGTAACGGTAACGGTAGCATTTAATGCAGAAAATCTAAAAAGCAATGAAACAGTTGCCCTATTTAATTATGATGAATTGAAGAAATCATGGGTGAAAATTGAAGGTGGCATCATACAAGGAAATCGATTGACAGTCGAGATCAATCATTTTTCTAAGTATGCAGTACTTGTTGTAGATAAAACTACTGGAATGCCGATTCAAGAGGCTACAGTAGATAATAATTTCAGTGATACCTCAGGACACTGGGCGAGGGAAGAGATTGAGGCAATGTTTGAGCGTGGTATTATTAAAGGTTATTCAGACGGAACTTTTAAACCAAATGACTCTATCAAAAGAGAACATGTTGCCGTCATGTTGACACGTGCCTTTGAACTAAAGTCGATTCGTACAGCGCGTATATTTACTGACGTGCCTACAAGTAATCCGTACTATGATGCAATTAGAAAATTACAATTGGCGGGTATTATTGATGGGGCAAATGGTGCCTTTCAACCTAAAGCGAGTATGACGCGTGCTCAAATGGCAAAAGTGCTAGTATTAGCTCTTGGGTTAGATAGTGATGGGAAAACTACCTTCCGAGACGTTCCAGAAAATCATTGGGCGAATGGTTATATTGCAGCACTTGAAGAAGATGGAATTACAATAGGTGAGAATGGGAATTTCAAACCGAATGAACCCGTAACACGTGCCCAATTTGCAGCGTTTTTATATAGGGCATTAAATTTACAAAAATAATTGAATGGCATTACTAAAATTGAGAGCATTAAAACATTTCACAATGACTAGTTCTACTATGCCTCTTGAGGACAACAATTGATAGCAGCACACGCTGTTGTCATCTGTTGTCCTTTTTTATTTTCAAGATGTCGCTACACTACAAGAATTGTTTATTCAAAACAAAAAAATCATGAAACGGCACTGCGATGTACAAATCTTGAATTTTGTTTTTTAAATCTTTTTCTATAATTATATACAACCAAATACGTAATTAGTAGAATAGCAACAATACTGGAGAAAACAACCTTTATATCTATTGAGGACATACTCACGGAAGAAAATAAGTTATTGGTTTATGAAGGGCTTTGTAAGAGGGTTATCGAATAGATTATATAGATTTGACTATTTATTAGGGGGTAATTTTAAATGGATGAAAAACTTTACTGCATTGCTGTTTATAAGGTTAATAATTACTATGTAGTAAGAAAATGTTGTGATTCGGGTTATACTTGGCACGCACTAGAAGGAGCAGCAGCCGCTAGACTTCCACAATGTAAATGTGAAATTGTAGCATCGGGTTTAACAAAAGATGAAGCATTAAAGATTGGAACAAAACTCAGTGAGGAACTTCAAGTTTCTCTTGTTAGTGATTAAAACCAAGGGTGTTTCTACAACAAGTGGCAACACCTTTTTACTAACTAACCAAGCTAATTGACCGAGAGATTTTAGCTAAGGATTGAGAACAATTTGAGCATACTTTGAACGAGGAGTGTTGAATTAACAATGATAAAAGCGGTTATATTTGATTTGGATGGCACTTTATTGAATAGAGATGAGTCTGTAAAGGTGTTTATTGACAGACAATACGATAGATTACATAAACAATTAGACCAAATACCTAAAGAAAAGTATGTGACTAGATTTATAGAGTTAGATAACCGAGGATATGTTTGGAAAGATAAAGTATATCAACAATTAGTCAATGAATTTGAAGATGTTGATATAACTTGGGAAGAACTACTTCAAGATTATATAGGTGAATTTAAGAATAACTGTATTCCCTTTCCTAATCTCAAAAGAATGTTGGAAGAATTAAAAAGTAACAATCTCGTTTTAGGGATGATTACAAATGGATATGGTCAGTTTCAAATGGATAATATCAAGGCTCTAGGTATAGAAAAGTATTTCGATGTTATTTTAATATCTGAATGGGAAGGAATTAAAAAGCCGGATCCAAGAATATTTAACAAAGCATTAGAAAAACTTGATGTTTCTGCTAATGAAAGTATGTTTGTTGGTGACCACCCAGAAAATGATGTGAAAGCTGCTCAAAATTTAGGGATAAAAGGAATATGGAAAAAAGATATCCATTGGAACAATGTCGAAGCGGATTTTATGATAGATGATTTGGCAGAAATACCGTTTATCATTGAAAGAAGCCACAGCCGCCAGACTTCCACAATGTAAATGTGAAATTGTAGTATCGGGTTTAATATGAGTACGTAGTAATTGAAGGGGGTACAGGTTGTTCTTAATTTAGTTGATAAGTTTTCTTCAAAAGTTAATACCTGGCTTCACCATATATGTAAAAAAATCGAATCGTAAAATATTAGAGAAGATATAAACTTTACAGATGAATTAAAAACAAAGAGTGGTATTTACTACTTTATGCAAGAAGGGGTAGTTAAGTATGTAGGCAAAGCACTTCCAGCAGTTGGTTTAAGGTCTAGGATTTTAAATCAAATTAATGCTTTTGGTGATGAAGATTGGGATAAAGTCATTATGGATGATAGTACTGAAATTGCCGTTTTTATATTCAATGATATAGAGCAATGGTATTTTATTTCTGCCTTGGAGCATTATCTTATTGAAAAACTAGAACGACCTATTTTTAACAAACGATGCTAAAGTAATCTCGATTAGGTTTTTTCAACTTATTGATCAATTAACCATGCTAACATTTATTATATGGAATGTCCGAAAACCTTGATACTAAAGGGATTTGGACGTTTTTTAATTTAGTACAATGAATCGGAAAGTGCGATTAACGCTAAAACTTTTAAAGTACCATAGAAGGCGCTCTTCCTGAAGGCGTTGACTTCTCTAACTTTGAAGTAAATTGCGGAAAAGTTGTAACAGAAGCTAAAGTTTCTGCAGATCGTAAATCGGTTGAATTAACAGTAAACAGTGATCTCGTTCGTAACCGAGAGTATACAGTTACTGTAACAGGCGTAAAAGATGCTGCAGGTAAAGATGATATCCTGAAAATGATACATAATATTCAGAAAAGTGTTGACGTTTAGAAATAAGTAATGATATCCTATAGTAGTTAGATATTCAAATTAGAAATGGAGGTACGGAAAATGACTACATTTAGAACTTTAAAAAATAATCGTATAGTGATTCCGTGCCCAACTGCTAATTATTTTTTTGTAAATAATTAATACGGACGGCATGTTATGCCGTTCTTTTTCTATGAGCACACGCTTATGTAAAGAAGCGTGTGCTTTTTTATGTGCATTTTTAGAAACTTTGGTGTTTTCACGCATTGCGTGTTGCATATATAAACAAAATAACAAGAAAAGGAGTGCTGGTGATGATGATCATAAAACAGCGAAGAAAGTTATTAAAAAAGGAATCTCTCGAGTGTGGATAGCACGGTTGGGGAAAGAAAAACCCCAGTTGACTAAAATGATGCTATAGGTTTAATCGGAAAAATAATAAATGAAGGAGGAAAAAAAATGATGATACCAAAAAAGAGTGGTAAGCAGATTAATAAATTTGTAGGTAAAAATAAATTGGAGTCGCCAACACATTATTTAGGTGAAAAGTGGCTAACAGGAATGGTGCTAGCCACACCTTAACAATATAATTGGACTTCTCCTTAAGGAGAAAAATAATGTTTACGATTAACGATATAGAATATGCAAAGCAACGGATGGCTGACTTGGAAAAGGAAGCAAGACAATATAAATTAGGACATAATTACCTATCTAGAAAAAAGAAAACCCGAAAATCTTTTTTGAAAAGAGTCTTGAGTTATTTTACACGCGTAAATTTAAAATAACCTTCAAAATTGGTAACGATAAGTTGACATAAAGTGAACCTTTAATCAGTGGGGTATTACTGCCAGTTAATGCGGGATAAAGAATCACATTGAATTCGCTACGGCGCTAGGGACGCCCCTCGCCATAAGCCGCTGGTCTGATGACTTTGGCTACCCATGTTAAGGCTCCTGCACTTAGATCGTTTAGATATTCATTAGTTCGATTTATAAAGATAGTAGTCAATTACCTATTCATAACTAAGAAAAGATCTCTAGCGCGTGTGAGTAGGCACTAGAGATCTTTTTGATTAGAAATATCGATAATTAAGTGGAAGGTACCCGCGTTCTAACACGATTATTGCTGGAATTGGAGATATCCACGTGTGTCTTTCTAGATTAAGTTGTTCTCAGATATGCATTATGAAATGTTACACATAAACTAAAGCAGCAGTTTAATGCAAGAAGGGACGTATGTTATGAAAGAAATTAAATCGACATCTATTCAACCTAATATAAGGGAACTTTTATCCTTCGCAACCTCTGAGTATTCGATACATGTGGTATCAAGATGATGGTAGTACAATGCTGTCTCATAGGGATTATTACTATACTGTGACTAAGGAACAAACTGCTGATTTAAAGGGGATTTTGGCAAGTAAATGAATCTTGTTGAACTAACCTGCCCAGTTTAGCAAAACAAGATAAGGTAAAGGGGCATAATATGAAACGGAATAAAATTATTTTTACTACAATAGGAATTATTCTTGCCACAATGGGAATTGTTGTTCTAATATTTTCATTTAATCATACTTTTGCTCGCTCATATCATCATACATTTACGAAAACAACAGATCTAAGTAAGGAAAACATTGAAGGTTTGTTTGTAAATGATGATTTTTATAGCGAAGAAATAACAAAAACATATGGGGAAAAGACAGAACAAAGTAGAAATGTAAAGGGTTATGATTATTTTGAGTTAAAGAAAGGCATTGAATTAGCAGTAAATGAAACAGGTGAAATTACGAGATTTATTATAACTGACAGCAATATAGAAACTATAAAAGGAATAAAAATTAGTGACAAAAGGGAGGAAGTAATAAAAGCATATGGAAAAAATCATTATTTCCGTTCAGAACAAGGAGCAAATATTATCGGCTATGTCGATAAAAAAAGAAATACTTCTATAGAATTTTGGTTTTATAACGATATAGTTGAATTTTATAAACTTGATAATAAATCAATGAAATAAAAGTGATTTATTTAATTTACTACTGGG
>JAVWKG010000149.1:0-5787 GCA_036638655.1 Lysinibacillus sp.
TTTTTTTGTATCTATTTTTAGAGATAAAAGGAAGGCTACCCTCAAAAGTCATTTTGAATGACTTTTGAGACAGCCCCTTTTAAATAACTTATTTGTCTAATTTCGTTAATGTTTTGCCACTCCAGGCGAAAAGTATCGTTAAAATTGGACTAAGAAGGCAGAAGAAAGCGAATGGTAAATAACTTAATGTTGAGACATCCAACACACTTACAATGAAAATCCCACAGACACTCCAAGGTACAAGTGGATTGATAACTGTACCGGCATCTTCCATGACACGTGATAAATTTTTCGGTGCAAGTCCAACTTTTGCAAATTGCGCTTTAAACGCTTCTCCAGTAATTAAAATCGATAAATATTGCTCGCCAATTAATGTATTTACCCCGATGCCAGTAACAGCAGCTCCTGTAATGACAGAGCCAGCACTTTTAAAGAGGCTTTCGACTTTGGCTAAAATACTTTGAATAATGCCTAGCGTAAATAATAGCCCGCCCATTGTTAGAGCAAGTAGTACAAGCGCGATTGTACCGAGCATACTACTCATACCTCCACGAGTTAGTAGCTTATCTACGTCGACATTACCTGAGTTAGATACATAGCCTTCAAATAACATTTTAAACACATTTGAAAGGGCAAGCGGCTCCTGTACATAGGCAAGTCCAACACCGATAACAGAAACAGTTGCAAGTGTAATGAGCGCTGGAATCTTATAAAATGTCATGACAACTAGTACTGCAAGTGGCAGTAATGTATACCAATGAATCAGTCCTGTACTTTGTAAACCTTCTTTAAACAGCTCCACTGATTCAAACGATGTTTCTGAGCTACTAGGTGATATGATCGCATACAGCACGATTGAAATGACAAATGCAGGAAGGGTTGTCCAAGCCATATTTCTTATGTGTTCAAATAAATCTACTCCGACTGTTCCTGATGCAAGATTTGTTGTATCAGAAAGAGGTGACATTTTATCGCCAAAGAAAGCGCCTGAAACGATGGCCCCGGCAGTAATTGCAAGTGAAATATCCATCGCACTGGCTATGCCGATAAAAGCAACACCCACCGTCGCAACAGTTGTAAGAGAACTACCAACCGCAAGTCCAACAATACTACAAACAAAAAAGACGATTGCAAAGAAAAAGTTTGGCGATACAGCTAGGAAACCAAAGTAAATAAGTGTTGGAATCGTACCACTCATTATTAAACTAGAAATTAATACACCAATAAAGAAAAATATAAACACAGCACCTAATCCAGCACTGGCGCCAGCGACCATACCGGTTTCAAGTTCACGAAAAGGTACTTTTTTGAAAAGTCCATAAGCAATTAATAAAGAAATAACGAGCAATATTGGAACATGTGGCGTAGCCTTAAACACGCCAATACTAATAGCCATTGTAAAAATAACTAAAAATGCAACAAGGCATGCCTCTAAAAAGCGAGGGTTACTTTTTGCCTCAATTCGAAACATAAACATCCTCCTAAAATACGAAAATACTTTTGCGCTTCAATGCGGTGAAGTCAAAAAGTATTATAGCATGTACAACGCCAATGTCAATTGACGGAATATTCAATTATAATTAAAGTGAAGATGGAAGTAGCGTAGGTTTTTATATTGAAAAAAGCTAAAAAATTTACAAACTCTTAACAATAAATGTGATATACAATAATGCCCAAAAATGAGAAAGGGAATTTTCCTAGGAAAAAGTAAGCTGGAACAGTAATAAATATAGTGATACCAAGCATTTCGTTGAAACAAAAGTAATGTTTGAATTATTTGTGAATAGCCGAAAATAAAAAGTGATAAATTTTATATTACAATTTTGTAAATTCAATTCATTTGTCGTAAAAGTTGTGTAGAATTATGTAAAGATTTTGGTATTATAAATACACAAACCGACAAATTGATTTAAATCAGGAGGAACACCATGTTCAACTCAAAGAAGCAAGATCCTTTTTTTCAATCCTTATTAAAAATTGCGAAAAATGTGAATGAAGGCATTTATTATGCGAAGAATTCAAAAATTGAAAATGAAGACTCTTTAAAAGAAATAACTGTTACGATGAAAAAATATGAGACAGATGGGGATACACTAATTCATGAATTAATAGTGAAGCTAAATAAATCTTTCATGACCCCAATCGAGCGTGAAGATATTTTGACGCTGGCGGTCAAATTAGATGATGTTATTGATGGCATGGAACAATGTATCGCTCACTTTAATATGTACAATTTAACAGAAATTACTGAGCCGATGAGGGAGTTTATATCGTACATTGCAAAAAGTACTGACGAGATGGTACAAGCAATGGAATTACTAAATGATAGAAAGTTAGTAGAAATGCGTAAGCACTCTATTCTCATAAAAGATTATGAACGTGAATGTGATGAAATTTTCCGCTCTACACTGAAGCAATTGTTCATACAAGAAAAAGATCCAATGCGCATTATTATATTTAAAGATATTTATGAGCAATTTGAAGATATTGCGGATTGCTGCCAGACAGTTGCGAATACAATCGAAACAATAATTATGCGTAATGCATAAGATGGAGCGTAGTAGATGAATACGATATTATTTATTACAGTTTTAGTAGTTATTTTCGCCTTAGTTTTTGACTTTATCAATGGTTTCCATGATACAGCAAATGCTATCGCTACTTCAGTTTCAACACGTGCCTTAAAGCCGAGAACTGCTATTTTTATGGCCGCAATCATGAACTTCGTAGGAGCAATAACTTTCGTAGGTGTTGCAAAAGCATTAACGAAGGATATTGTTGATCCGTTCAGTTTAAATTCTTTTGATGGGGATATTACGGGGTCTGTCGTTATATTAGCAGCACTATTGTCTGCAATTACATGGAATTTACTGACTTGGTACTTCGGTATTCCATCGAGTTCATCACATACATTGATTGGTTCAATTGCCGGTGCGGCGGTTGCAGCAGCTGGCTTTGATGTTTTAAATTACACAGGGTTTATAAAAATTATCCAGGCGCTACTGTTTTCGCCATTACTCGCGTTTGCGGGTGGATTTTTAATGATGTCACTATTTAAAGTGTTGTTTAAAGATATGAATTTATATCGAACAAATAAAGGTTTCCGTTTTATGCAAATAGGTACGGCTGCATTGCAATCATTCACTCACGGTACGAATGATGCACAAAAAGCAATGGGGATTATGACAATGGCGTTAATCGCTGGAGGCTTACACCAAGGTGATGACATTCCGTTCTGGGTACGTCTCTCTGCAGCTCTTGCAATGGGTATCGGTACTTCAATTGGTGGTTATAAAATTATCAAAACAGTTGGTGGGAAGATTATGAAAATTCGCCCAGTAAACGGGGTTGCAGCGGATTTAGCTTCTGCTTCCATCATCTTTGGGGCAACGTTAATCCATTTACCAGTATCAACAACACACGTTATTTCATCTTCTATCATGGGTGTTGGTACAGCACACCGTGTGAAAGGTGTTAAATGGGGGATGGCACGCAAGATTGTGACAACTTGGGTCATCACAATGCCAATCTCAGCTGTAATGGCAGCTTCGATTTACTTCGTTTTAAGTTTATTTTTCTAAACTATAAAAAACACGATTCTTCCTAAATGAAGGGGGAATCGTGTTTTTGTTATATATCAAAGTTTTTTTTGATCATATTTACTTCGGTTGTTAGGTGAACAAAGCGTTTCGAGAGTATTTCCCTCAGAAGACACTTTATGCGAAAAAGGAATGTGCGAAATGTACATTTTGCGTTTTTTGAGGGAAATACGGATAGTGTTGAATAATGTAAGATTTTCTAGATTTCAGCGGATGAACTCGTTATGCTAAATATAAAGAAAGTGTAAAGTTTAAAATAATCGAATTTTAGGATGGTACTGTACATATTAGGAGGATGAAGTGTGGAAGCCAAGCTATTACTTATAGAAGACGACGTAGAGATTGGCCGGATTGTGAAGGCGACGCTTATAAAAGAGGGCTATGCAGTTACTTGGGCGTCAACGGGGCTAGAAGGTGTTGCGGATTTTCAGGCGGATGTTTTTGACTTAGTACTGGTCGATTGGATGTTACCGGAAATGGACGGGATTACCGTTTGCCGGAATATTCGATGGCAAAGCGATGTGCCGATTATTATGATTAGTGCGCGCAAGGAAGAAGCCGATAAAGTTGAGGGCTTGCAGGGAGCAGACGATTATTTAGCGAAGCCCTTTAGTTTGGAAGAGTTAAAGGCTCGTGTAGCTTCTCATTTACGACGTTGGCAACGCTATACTAAGCAGGAAATGCATACTGAAACGGTCACTTATGAGCAAGGACTGACAATTGATTGGCGTTTAGAAACGGTTAAATTAGCAGAAAGAGAACTTTCATTGACACAAAAGGAATTTGCCTTGCTAAAGCTTTTAGTGAAAAATCCCTTGATAACCTTTTCAAAGGAAGAGCTATATCAGCATGTGTGGCAACAAGTGGGCTTAGAGGATACCCATACGGTTACAGTGCATATTAAGGCACTCCGTGACAAGTTAAAAGATCCGGTAAAAGCGCCACAATATATTCAAACTGTGTGGGGGAAGGGCTATCGCTTTATAGGGGAAAGCATATGAAAATTAAAACATGGCTTTTAGTGACGTTTTTTGTCGTGATGATTTTACCAGTAGGTGCTACATATGGGCTCTACATGTGGATTAATGCTTACTATCATGATAAAAGTGTCGAGGAGTATATCACTAAGTGGACGGAATTGAATGCAATCAAGAAAGTTTTGAACGATCCTGTACTATATGAGGTAGGGGCAGATGCTCGTAAAGTGGCAGAGCTAACAAACGATCAGCTTGGCATAACGCTTTATACGAAGGCGGGCTATACTTTATATTCTTCCAATCCTTTAGCACCAAATTTTATAACAAAGGACACATTGTATACTGAATTATTTCACTTAAAGCAGCGTTATAACGCCTTTACTTATAAAGAGCCAGTCTATCAAAATAGTGCTGTTATTGGTATTTATGAGATTAATTTAGTACGAGATGAATGGGTAAGCGGTGTAGAAAAACGATCTTGGCTTGTAGGAGGAGGGCTGATTGTGTTTTTTATCACTACCTTTTGCTCTGTCCTGTGGCTAGTTAATCGAAAACTCAATCGCCCGTTGCAAGAGCTTATGAAGCAAATGCATTTGTTTGCGAAAGGTGAGAAAACCCTATCCCACCTTCATGAAAGGAAGGATGAAATTGGAGAGCTTGCGGCGACCTTTCAAACAATGCAATCTGAAATTGAATGTGCAAGAGAGACATTGAAAAATGAACAACAGCAAAAAGAATGGATGATTGCGAGTATTTCACATGACTTGAAAACACCACTGACTTCCATCCAAGCCTATGCGGAAAGCTTAGAAAATAATACTTTGACTGACGAAGAGCAGGCAGAGTATAGAACTGTTATAGTAGCTAAATCAAAGTATATGAAGTTAATGATTGAAGATTTACTTATGTATACACTACTAAATTCAGCGAATTATGATATTGAGCTCACTCCCGTCGAAGGTGCAGAGTTTTTTGACATGCTTGTATCAGATTATGGACCGCTTTGTGCAGAAAGAGGTTATTCTTTACAAGTGAATTGTAAAGTCGATGGTGAATATGCCGTCAATCCAAAGCAATTCATGCGCGTTGTCGATAATTTGATGGCAAATGCATGGACATATAGTGAGGCAGGCGGCACAATCGGGCTTGCTGCAGTAAATGTACAAGATGTACCAAGCTGGTGCTTTGACTTTGTGAAAAACGGTTTTAAG
>JAVWKG010000150.1:0-5679 GCA_036638655.1 Lysinibacillus sp.
AAAGGTGATAGAAAATATAGAAAAAGTAATGATTGGTAAACGAGAAATGGCCGAATTGAGTATTGTGGCATTATTAGCAAAAGGTCACGTGCTATTAGAGGATGTTCCAGGTGTAGGTAAAACAATGATGGTTCGTGCGCTTGCGAAATCATTTGACGCGCAATTTAAACGAATTCAATTTACGCCGGATTTATTGCCATCAGATGTAGTAGGTGTATCGATTTATAATCCGCAAACAATGGAATTCGAATTCAGACCAGGCCCTATTATGGGGAATATTGTGTTAGCTGATGAAATTAATCGGACTTCACCGAAAACGCAGTCAGCACTTCTTGAGGGGATGGAAGAAGCCTCGGTGACAATAGATGGCAACACGTTGAAAATTCAGCAGCCTTTCTTTGTAATGGCTACGCAAAATCCGATTGAACATGAAGGGACATACCCGCTACCGGAAGCTCAATTGGATCGTTTCTTATTGAAGATAAAAATGGGCTACCCTTCGAAAGAGCAAGAGGTTGAAGTACTGCGTCGAGCGGAAAGTGGTGCGCCGATTGAACAGCTACGCGCGGTGTTGTCGGTTGAGGAATTATTACAATTACAACAGGAAGTGCAAGGGATTTATGTGGAAGATGCTGTGAAGAAGTATATGGTAGAACTTGCTTCTTATACTCGCCAAGATCCGTATGTATATTTAGGTGTGAGTCCGCGTGCAACAATTGCGTTAATGAAGGCATCGCAAGCTTATGCATTTGTGAAGGGGCGTAATTATGTGACGCCGGATGATGTGCAATATTTGGCACCATTTGTATTTAGCCACCGTCTGTTTTTAAAGCCTGATGCACGTTATGACGGAATTACAGCTGAAGAAATTGTAGAACGAATTGTGGCGAAGGTTTCTGTACCAACGAAGAGGTTTGCTGAGCAATGATGAGATGGCGCACTTTTTTAACCAAAAGTAGTCATTATTTGTTCGTTGGCGTCTTTTTATTGCTTGTTTTCTCATTTGCGATGTTTCAAGGGGGCTTTGTTAGTTGGTTTCTATTTTTCTCAGTGAGTCCATTTTTGATTTATGCGCTTTTATTGCTTGTTGTGAAAGAAAGATTTGTGCTATTTGAACGTAAAATGGAACCATCGCATGTAGAGAGTGGACAAACTGTCAAAGTGACGTTGACGATGGAGCGGAAAACACGCTTTCCGTTTATTTATATGATGGCTGAGGAACTAGTTGGTAGTGAAGCACTTGTAATTGCGAGGGAAAAAGGCGCGAGTGCTGTGCGTTTTGTAGGTTTTTCAAAGAAATTCGAATGGCATTATGAGCTTAAAAATTTACCGCGCGGAGAGCATCGTTTTTTTGGAGCGGATATCGTGTTTTGTGATTTTTTTGGGTGGGCTCAAAAGAAAGTGACGGTCGATAAAGAACATGTAATTCTTGTGCATCCTCGTGTGCATGAGATGCAGTATGTGCCGCTGCAAACGAAATTTGATGTAGGAGCAATGGCTTCGCCGTATGCAGTTGTTAAAGATACTTCGATGGCAGTAGGACTACGCAAGTATGAACCTGGTGATCGTTTTTCGTGGATTCACTGGAAGTCATTTGCAAAGACGCAAACGTTGCAAACAAAGGAATTTGAAGATAGACAATCTCAAGAGCTTCTGCTGATGTTAAATTTAGAGAATGCTCCTTTGTTTGAAGAAAAAGTAGAACTAGCGGCTTCGATTTTAAATACAATTGTGCGCAGTAGAGGTGATGTGTCGCTAGTGACGATGGGGGATGAGGTAACGACGTTTCCGGTTATTCAAAGTGCTCATCAATTGGAAAAGGTCATGTATCATTTAGCTTCGCTTCGACCAAGTGAAGATGCAAAGAGTATTTTACGAGGTGAGCAATATTTAAAGCAAATTGCGACTTTATTGTATGTAACAAATAGTATGTCGGAAGAATTATTACATACTTTGGCAAGCTCGGTAAAACAATGTATTTGCCTCGTTGTGTCGGAGGGGTTACCAGCAGAAAGAGTGGATTGGCACAGTTATAAACAAGTGCGTGTCATGTATGTGAGGCCGAATGATTATCATCATTTATTCGCGGAGGTGATGAGGTCGTGAAAAAGTCAGTTGCAAATAATATAGAAATGACGATTGCCTATATAATAATTTTCTTTATATTACGAGAATGGTTAGTGCCGATTATGGAATTGACGGACACTGGCTTACTGCAGTATTTTTTAGTGTTTATTGGTTTGGCATTAGTGCTAAGTTTAGTTAATGTGAACGCAGTGTTATCTGGACTAGTGAAGATGGGTTATATTACGTGGTTTATCGTGTATGCATATGCAGATAATCCGGTTTTGTCGCTGGATACACCGATTTTTTTAATGGAACAGTTGAAAGAAAATTTATCTGTTATTTTCACGGGGCAATTTGGACTTGTCACTGACTCATTCCGTACAATACTATTCTTTATGCTTATTTGGATGCTTGTGTATTTAATTCACCATTGGATAACGGTTCATTCGAATATATTTTACTTTTTTGTAATCACGATATTCTTTATAGCAACTTTGGATACGTTTAGTGAATATGATGGATCTGTAGCGATTATTAAAGTTGTTGTGCTTGGGTTAGTCATGACAGGCGCATTGTTTGTAAGGCGATTATGGCTACAAACGGATATGCCGACTAACTTATTTACTAAATGGAAAATTATTATGCCTATGCTTTTGGTTGTAGCATTTAGTGGCGTTATAGCATTGTTTTTACCGAAAATAGGACCGACATGGGCAGACCCTGTACCGTTTATAAAAAGTGCTACGGGACAAGATGAGGGAGCGGGTCAGCAAAAAAAGGTGGGCTATGGTGAAGATGATAGTCGGTTAGGCGGACCGTTTGTTGAGGATGATGGACTTGTTTTCAATGCCTATGCAGAGGACAGAAACTATTGGCGTATTGAGACAAAGGATACATATACGTCTTTAGGTTGGATCCAATCAACAGATGATAAGGACTTTGTGAGCTATAGAAATGGTGAAAAAATAGAAGGTTCATTGTTGGCTGGGAATGACGTAAACAATAGGAAAAAAGCGAAGATTGAAATGGTGAACGTATTGCCGGTAGTAATGCAGACATATGGATTGGAAAGTATTGTTGCAGACAAAGATGTATCGTTTCTACGTAATGAGCGAGATGAGAAAATAAGAGCTAGTAGTTCAGGTGAAGTGGTGTCACTTTATAATTATACAATCGAATATAATAAACCGGTTTATAGCTTAGAGCAATTGCATGCATCCACTTTTGAGATGTATGAAGGGCTGGACATTTCGTTCGAGCGTTATTTACAACTCCCTGGCAACCTACCGCAAAGAGTAGGGGATTTAGCGCTTGATGTCACAAAGGAATCTGCAAGTGTATATGAAAAAGTAAAAGCGGTGGAAAATTACTTTGATCGCTCAGGCTTTAGGTACGATAAAACTGCTGTAGCTGTTCCGGAGATAAATCAAGATTATGTCGATCAATTTTTGTTTGATACAAAAATAGGGTATTGTGATAACTTTTCTACATCGATGGTTGTGATGCTCAGATCATTAGGTATTCCGGCGCGCTGGGTGAAAGGTTTCTCTTCGGGGAGTGCGGGAGCTAAGGAAGACGGCTATCGTAAATATGAAGTGACAAACAACAATGCTCATTCGTGGGTGGAAGCTTACATCCCAGGAAGTGGCTGGATGGAGTTCGAGCCGACGATTGGATTCTTGAATGATATAAATATTGATAATGATATTGAAAAAAATGAAGAACAAGTATTGGAGAAGCCGAAGAAGCCAGAACCAAAACCGACACCAAAGAAAGAAGAGAAAAAGGAACAGCGAGATACTGAATCGAGTATAATTGCAAAAGCGTGGAAATGGCTGAAGGATCACCCGATTGTTTGGTGGAGTGTAGGTATATTCATAGTTGCATTAGTTCTGATGTTATTTATGAGTCGCCGTAAATGGGTGCCGAAAATGCACGTCCGCTCATATAGAAAAAAAGAAGCTAATTGGTCAAACTTTGAAGCATCGTATTCAGTGTTAATGACGCAATTGCTACATTTAGGTTTACGTCGTGAAGAGGGTGAGACTTTAAGAGCTTTTGCTAATAGAGTGGATACGATGTTAGAAACAGATGATATGAAAAAGTTGACGGATGTTTATGAACAATATATTTATGGTGAGCAGCCTATCAATATTAATTTTGATGAGATGAAAGAAAGTTGGGAAAATTTAATCAATCGCACAATCGGTTGATTTTAGTAAGAACTAAGAGTAAAATTAAAAAAATTAGACATGATAGGATTGCTTTCATATAAGTTCGAAAATAAGGTTCGAATGTATCTACGAGATTACCGTGAATGATCTCTCTATGAAGGTGAATGCTCTGTTCGTTAGAGATATGGGAGTTGTGAGGATTAGCTTTTTAAGTGCAATCATCATAATTTGCTATGCATTCACCTTTCATTTTAGAACTATGGACGCGTGGGAAAGGTTTACTTTCATACGCGTTTTTATTTGAACGGAAGCAACCTTTTAAAAATAGTAGAAGAGGTGGAAATTTTGTCAGCTAGCCCTTTATTAGAGCAAGAAAAAATCGTCGTTCTCGACTTCGGTAGTCAATTTAACCAATTAATTACGCGCCGTATCCGTGAGTTTGGTGTATTCAGTGAATTACATCCACACACAATTACTGCAGAAGAAATTAAAAGCATGAACGCAGCAGGTATCATCTTCTCGGGTGGTCCAAATTCAGTTTATGATGAAAATGCTTTCCATGTAGATCCAGCTATCTTCGAATTAGGTTTACCAATCTTAGGTATTTGCTACGGTATGCAATTAATGGCCTATACACAAGGTGGTAAAGTTGAGGGTGCTGAAACACGTGAATACGGTAAAGCAGAAGTAAAAGTAACAGCTGCTAACAAATTATTTGGTGATTTGCCAACTGAGCAAATCGTATGGATGAGCCATGGTGACCATGTAACAGAAGTTCCTGCTGGCTTTGAAGTAATCGCTACAAGTGCAGCGTGCCCAATTGCTGCAATGGCAAACGTAGAACGTAAATTATACGCAGTTCAATTCCATCCAGAAGTACGTCACTCTGTTTATGGAAATGACTTACTTCGTCAATTTGTGTTCGATATTTGTGGTGCAAAAGGCGATTGGTCTATGCAAAACTTTATCGATATCGAAATTGCTAAAATCCGCGAAACAGTTGGCGACAAAAAAGTGCTATGCGCACTATCTGGTGGTGTAGATTCATCAGTTGTAGCTGTATTAATCCATAAAGCGATTGGCGATCAGTTAACATGTATGTTCGTAGACCACAACTTAAACCGTAAAGGCGAAGTTGAACAAGTAATGAAAACATTCACAGAAGACTTCGATATGAATCTTATTAAAATCGATGCACGTGAGCGCTTTATGTCTAAATTAGCAGGTGTTTCTGACCCAGAGAAAAAACGTAAAGTAATCGGTAACGAATTCATTTACGTGTTTGACGAAGAAGCTTCTAAATTAGATGGAATGGATTTCTTAGCTCAAGGTACGCTATACACAGATATTATTGAATCTGGTACAGCAACGGCTCAAACAATTAAATCTCACCATAATGTTGGTGGTCTTCCGGAAGATATGCAATTCAAGCTAATCG
>JAVWKG010000151.1:0-5466 GCA_036638655.1 Lysinibacillus sp.
AAGAAACGGGAACTATCCCAGTGACTGATCCTCGTATGACGCGTTTTTGGATTACTTTAGATCAAGGCGTGCAGTTTGTCATTGATAGTTTGGAACGGATGCATGGTGGCGAAATATTTGTACCTAAAATTCCAAGTATGAAAGTAACGGATTTAGCGAAAGCCATTGCGCCAGAGTGTGAAATGGACATAGTCGGTATTCGTCCGGGTGAGAAGCTACATGAGGCTATGATTATGGAAGACGATGCTAGACATACTGTAGAATTTGATGATCATTATGTCATTCAACCAGAGTTCCCATGGTGGTCTAAAAAGTTTGCGGAGGGTGGTAAGATGTTACCAGAAGGCTTCGCGTATACGAGTGATAATAATACAGAATGGCTAACGATTGAGCAATTACAAAAGTTGTCTGAGGATATATTATGATTGCGGTAATAGGTGGGGCAGGCTATATCGGCTCGCATACAGTGAAATATTTAATGCAGCAGGGCAAAGATGTTGTGGTATTTGATAATTTAAGCTCAGGTCATAAAGAATTTATTCCTTCAAATGTACCTTTCTTTGAAGGTGATCTAGCATGCAAAGAAGATTTGCAAAGCTTATTTACGAAGTACCCTTCAATCGATACTGTTGTTCATTTTGCTGCTTTTGCATATGTTGGTGAATCGGTTGAAAAGCCAGCTATGTACTATCAAAATAATGTTGTTAATACGATTCAATTATTGGATATGATGCTGCACTTTAATGTGAAAAATATTGTGTTTTCCTCTACTTGTGCTACTTATGGAAATCCGATAGAGTGGCCAATAACGGAGACACATCCACAAAATCCGATTAACCCATATGGGCGTACAAAGTTAATGATGGAGCAGATTATAGCAGATTATTCACATGCATACGGTTTGAAATTCGTAGCACTTAGATACTTTAACGCAGCTGGCGCCGATAGTGAATGTGAAATTGGTGAGTGGCATGAGCCAGAGTCGCACTTAATCCCACTAGTGTTAGATGTTGCAATTGGTAAAAGACCAACGATCTCGATATTCGGCGGAGATTTCGACACAATAGATGGGACTTGTGTACGTGACTATATTCACGTAACTGACCTAGCAGATGCGCATAGCAAAGCTGTTGATTATTTAAAGGGAAGTGGCAAAAACCTTACACTAAATTTAGGCAATGGCTTGGGCTATTCTGTGCTAGAAATTATTCAAATGATTGAGAAGGTTACACAATGTAGCATTCCAATTGTTGTTACAGAACGTCGCCCAGGAGACCCAGCGAAACTCATTGGTTCTGCAGTAAAAGCTGGTGAATTATTAGGTTGGCAGCCACAATATGACTTAGAAAAAATAATTGAAACGGCATGGCAATGGCATGTGAAGAAATTTGGAGGTACGAAATGAAACGCATATTAGTGACCGGTGGAGCAGGTTTCTTAGGCTCGAATTTAATCGATAGACTAGTAGAACAAGGGCATACAGTTGTATGTATGGATAATTTACAAACAGGTGACATGGCTAATATTAGCCATATATTAGATAAAATCCAGTTTGTTCAACATGATATTATCGAACCTTTTCCAGAACTAGGACAGTTTGATGAAATTTATAATTTAGCGTGTCCTGCCAGTCCTATACATTATCAGGCAGATCCTGTTCATACATTTAAAACAAGTGTATTAGGGGCGCTGAACATACTAGAACTTGCTCGTAAAACAGGTGCAAAGGTATTTCAGGCATCTACGTCTGAGGTTTATGGGGATCCGTTAGTACATCCGCAGCCTGAGCACTATTGGGGACATGTTAATCCAATTGGAATTCGCAGTTGCTATGATGAGGGGAAACGCGGTGCAGAAACATTATTCTTTGACTATGCACGTATGTATGATATTGAAATTAAAGTCGTGCGTATTTTTAATACATATGGCCCGAGAATGGATGCGAAAGACGGGCGTGTTGTCAGTAATTTTATCGTTCAGTCATTACTGAAGAAACCTTTAACCGTATATGGTGATGGCAAACAGACACGCTCTTTCTGCTATGTAGATGATTTGATAGAAGGTTTTTTACGATTAATGGCGACACCAAAGGAAGTGACAGGTCCTGTAAACTTAGGTAATCCGCATGAATTTACAATGCTTGAACTCGCAGAAAAAGTTGTGAAATGGACAGGGAATGATACAACATTACAATTTGAGGCACTTCCACAAGATGATCCTAAACAGCGTCGACCAATCATTGCTGAAGCGCAACGTTTCTTGGATTGGGAGCCGAAAGTCATGTTAGATGAAGGACTTCAGAAGACAATCGCTTATTTTGCGAATAAAGTGCAGGAGAGATGAATGATGCAAAAAGTACGTAAGGCAGTAATCCCAGCAGCGGGCTTGGGAACAAGATTCCTGCCTGCAACCAAAGCTCAACCAAAGGAAATGCTACCCATTGTAGACAAGCCTACAATTCAGTATATTGTAGAAGAAGCAGTAGCAGCGGGAATTGAGGATATTATTATTATTAGTGGACGTAATAAACGTTCGATTGAAGACCATTTCGATACAAACTATGAATTAGAACATACATTGGAAATGAAAGGGAAGCTAGATGACCTTAGAGAAATCGAAGCTATTTCAAATCTAGCGAATATACATTATATACGCCAAAAAGAAGCGAAGGGCCTTGGAGATGCGATATACTGCGCACATCGTTTTATAGGAGATGAACCATTTGCTGTCTTATTAGGCGATATTATTTTGCAAGCACAAACACCTGCGTTAAAACAATTAATCGATACATATGACCGTGAAAAGGTTTCTGTTATTGGTGTTCAACAAGTACCTATGGAAAGTGTCCATCAATATGGCGTCATTGATCCAGCGGCAGAAATACGAGATGGTAAGGCCATTGAAGTAAAAGGTTTTATTGAAAAGCCGTCGACAGAAGCTGCACCCTCTAACTACGCTATTATGGGACGTTATGTCTTAACGCCTTCGATTTTTGAAAAGTTGGAAACTACTGAACCTGGTGCAGGTGGAGAAATCCAGCTAACGGATGCGATTCAATCTTTAAACGAGGAAGAGCGAGTAGTGGCACAAGATGTTGTAGGTCAATTATATGATATCGGTAGTAAAATCGGCTTTGTCCAAGCTACAATTGACTTCGCATTGCAACGTGAGGATTTAAAAAAAGATGTTCAAGCTTACATCAATATGAAAGCGGGGGTAACAAAGTGAACGTAGGTATCATAGGCACAGGGTATGTCGGCTTAGTAACAGGCGCAGTGTTATCAGAAATCGGGCACGTTGTTACTTGTTTAGATATTAACGAAGAAAAGATCAATACACTTAAAAAAGGACAATCGCCAATTTATGAACCTGGATTAGATGAAATACTAGCACGTAATATTGCGGCAAATCGTTTATGCTTCACAACAAATGCTCAGGAAGCATTTGCACAGGCGGAAATTATTTTTATAGCAGTTGGTACACCAGAAGGAAACGACGGGGCGGCAGATCTATCTTATATCGAACAAGCGGCAAAAGACATTGCGAAAAATGTAGATCATGACGTGATTGTTGTCGTGAAAAGTACGGTTCCTGTAGGGACAAATGATAGAGTGGAAGAAATACTTCATGAGAATATGGTGGCAGGCTTACAAATACATGTTGTTTCTAATCCGGAGTTTTTACGAGAGGGACATGCTATTAACGATACATTTCACGGAGATCGTATTGTAATAGGATCCGAAAATCCAATTGCGAGAGATAAGGTAGAAAGTCTGTTCAAGTCACTAAATATACCGATAATGCATACAAATCGACGTAGTGCGGAAATGATTAAATATGCATCAAATGCCTTTTTGGCAGTGAAGATTAGCTATATCAATCAAATTTCTAACTTATGTGATGCACTAGGGGCAGATGTGAATGCGGTAGCAGATGGTATGGGGATGGATCATCGAATAGGGCGTGAATTTTTGAATGCTGGATTGGGATATGGTGGATCATGTTTTCCAAAGGATACGGAAGCGTTAGCATACTTGGCACGTGAGAATAATGTGAAATTAAGTATAGTGCAATCTGCTATTCAAGCTAACGTCGAGCAACGAAATATATTTGTTCAAAAAGTAATCAATTACTTTAATGGTGATGTTGTAGGAAAAAAAATTGCGATACTAGGGTTAGCATTTAAGCCAAATACTGATGATATGCGTGAAGCCCCGTCAATCATGATTATTAAAGAGTTAGTTGCAAGAGGTGCTGAAATTTCAGTATATGACCCAGTTGTAAAGAAATCCTCGTATTTGGATGGGATAGAGCTAACTTATGCAGCTACTAAAGAAGAATGTGTGTCGGAAACAGATGCAATTTTGCTAGTTACAGAATGGCAAGAATTTTTAGAGGCAGATTGGGCTAATTTAATGATTTATTCTAATAATGCGATGGTTTTTGATGGGAGACATGTACTCAAATCTTAATGGCTAGTGGAGGTGGATAAAGTGAGTAAAATTCTAGTTGAAGTACTTGAAAGTAAAATAGGGGTTCCCGCTTTACAAATAGAAATAGACGATAAAAAAATGATGCTCCATAGTAAATATAATCCTGTGCAGGAAGCGGAGCGTTTTATCGATTCACTTAGAGAAAAGATAGAAGAATCAGAGCATATTTTATTTTATGGAGTGGGATTAGGTTATCATGTAAAGTATCTTTCAACAAATTATCCTGAGAAATTGATGTCTGTTTATGAACCGATTGAAGAAATAGCTACAATTTCTTTAAGTGAGTGCGCTATAACTGAATTTCCTAAAGATAAATTATCGCATTACATTATAGAAGATAGTCAACATCCATTAGCTCAAAACATGGAGTTACTTGGTGAGCTTATTCATCAAAAAATGCTGTTGATTGTGTTGCCTGTTTACGAAAGAATATTTTCAGAACAAACAAAGAAATTTGGAGAAACATTAAAATCCTTTTTAATGAATAAAGGATCCGATATGGTTGCATCATCACTTTTTTCAAAAAGATGGACACTTAATGCATTGATGAACTTACCAGGAACGTTTAAACATGAAAATATAATTTTACATAAGAAAGAGTTCTTTAAAAATAAGCCAGTTATTTTAGTCAGTGCCGGTCCCTCACTTGATGAAGAATTAGAAAACTTACGTATTATTAAAGAACGAGGCTTAGCATATATTTTTGCTGTTGGTTCAGCAGCAAAGGCATTAATCTTGACTAATATTTACCCAGACGCAATTTGTACGTATGATCCACAACAACATAATCACTATGTGTTTAAGGAAATTTATGAGCAAAGGGTTACCGATATTCCAATGATTTATAGTACTTCGGTAGGGTTTGAAACTTTACAGTTTTATCAAGGACCAAAGTTGTATTTTGTAACATCACAAGATCAAATTACGCCACAATTTCACAAGGAACAAATACCAGTTATTTCAGATGCACCGA
>JAVWKG010000152.1:0-315 GCA_036638655.1 Lysinibacillus sp.
AATTTGCGTGAAGCAACACTACCTGCAACATAACCAGCCGCGCCGTCCGTATGCTCTAGAGCCGTATTTAGACGATTGTAGTGCTCGAATAACTCAATTTCCTGTACCTGTAAATAGTAATTACAGCCATTTTTTTCGCTTTGACTTTTTCAAAGCCCCCCCGAAAGCAAAGTCCTTATTTAGGATTTTTGCCTATGGAGTGGGTCTTAGGTTAGTTAAAAAAACGAAAAGCCCCTCAAAATTTGAAGGGCCCTACCTATTAATTAATTTGTCAGGGTCTGTTGTGTAACCCTTGGTCTGAAATGTAATAAAGAT
>JAVWKG010000152.1:325-5189 GCA_036638655.1 Lysinibacillus sp.
ATTGGATTACCAGCCCCACAAGTATTGGTCGCCATTCGGTCCTACTTTAAAAGCATTTCTATAAGTTGAAATCGCATTATTTAAACTGTTAATCGCATTGTCAATATCATATTGAGAATAACTGTAGTTTTCTTCAACATGTCGTGCTCTTGCAACAGCAGCATCAAACGCATCTCTTTCAGTTTGATATGTCCATATCGTATCGTGTCCAATATTGACCCAATAATTGTTAATGCTCGCATTATATTGATAAGTTGAACTAATAAGCGAAGTCAACTCTGATCTATTACCATAATCATAACCGTTATTAAAAATTCGAATAGCAGATTCTAAATTGCTGATTGCATTCGTTATTTCATATTGTGATGCATAGATATTAGTCACGACTTCTTTTGCAGTTGAAATTGCTGAGAATAAAGTACTTCTGTCAGTTTGATTTACCCACCCTGAGGTATTATAGTTATATAAATCATTTCCAGTATTAATTAGCGACTGCAGTGTAGATTTATCACCAGCATATCCAGTCATACCGTATTTTTGAGCGCTCTTATAAGTTGTAATAGCACTTTCTAAATAATTCAGAGTGTTCACTATCTGTTCTAGTGAAGGATTGTAACTATTCACGACAGCTTGAGCAGACGATACTGCAGATTCTAACGCATTCTTTTCAGCTTGATTTGTCCAAGCTGTGTTCGAGGATAATTCACTACCATTTCTCCAAGAAACGTTTACATATTGAATGCTATTAATTAGCGCTGTAATTGTAGATTTATCACCTGTTACATGCTTTTTACCATTCTTTTGAACCGCTTTGTATGTTGTTAGGGCGCTATTTAATTGTGTGTGTGCAGCATTTATTTGATCTTGTGAAGATTTTTTATCATTAGCTACCGCTTGAGCACTATTAAAAATCGATTCAAAAGCACTTTTTTCAGCCTGTGTTGTCCATTTATCAGAACCAGCGACGTCATGACCTGTTACGGACACAGCAACATAGCCAGATGCAGCAATTAATGTGTTAAGAGCCGTTTTATCCACTACAGAAACCGTAACATTTGCATTTTTATCGTCTACTTGTACATTTTTAAATTGGTGAGAGGAATCCAAATCAACTGTTTTCCCCTTTTTAACTGTCACATTTTTAATTTCCCCTTCTCCACGAAGACTGAAATCTTTCTTAACATCGATGACAAGTTTTTCGACGTCTGACTCAACTTTTAATTGAGGAACATCATCTGTTACATTAATATGTGTCAGCGGTTTGTCAGAAATAAGACCAATTTTATTACGTTGAACGTTAATTTCTGTTTTTGGCATATTTGTAAATGAAACGTTTAACCAATTGAATTTTTTCATGCGCAATGGCTGGAATGTTATCTTATTCCCAACTGATACGTTGTTAAATGTTAGCCCTTTTTTGACACGGCTAGATACGATTAACTCTTTCTTAACCGTGACATTTTGAACCTTTGTATAGTCCGCAGCTACCGTTAAATTACCAGAAATCGTAGCCTCACCACCATCGAAAGTAATCGGCTTTTTAGATGTACCCTTTTTAGTTAATGTTAGCGATACAACATCTGTGATTCTTCCATTATTTACGTTTACTGTAGCTTGGGCGTTCGCAAGTGCCGATCGGTTTTCTGATTTAAAGATAGGCATTAACGCATTGCTAACTTGCAATTGTCCACTAGAAGTATAGATCGTATCATTTGAAAAGCTCGTTATTGTAAGTGATACTCGCCCTGAAGGTATTGCTGTTCCTTGCTCGGCCACAACAACCGGTGCAGTTTGAATGGAGGCATTTGCCGTTGTAACGGGTAACACAAGAGTTGCTGTTAGAGCAGTTGCCATAAAAGTATTTAGTGCCTTTTTCTTCAAATTAATCACTCCCAATCAAAATATTCTGTATATAATATACCATATTTGTGGATTTTTTGGGAATTATTCTAATAAATCTTCCATTTTTTTATAGTTTCCTGGAGATGAACGTGTGGAAGTAACATGTGAGGATGAATTTCAGAGTTTGTTTTAAGTAATTATTTGTTCTTTTAGTACGAAATATACACAAAAGAAAAACTCCTCACAGCCTTTGTTAGCCATGAGAAGCTCTTCGTTTTTTGAATTGTTGTTTGCGGTACCCGATGTAGGTTATTTCATATCAAAAGAAGCACCATGCAAGATTTCCCTCACACAGGACTCACCTATTCTAACCTCACTCCATTGTTTGTGCACCCGGTGCAGTTGTTTTTCGCTACATCCTCCGTCCATATTGTTCAAATGCTCGCTGCACTTCCGCTAGCTCATCTTTTAGACTGTACATATGAATGCCCGCTTTACCAAGTACCGTAATAATATGCTCAAATGCAGCTAATGCATCTTTTTCAATCACCTTTTCAATCGACTGTAACTCGCGCTTGATATTTTCAATAAGTGTTGTACGGTCCGCATGCGTGTCATGAAATGCAAATGCTACCTTCATTGGGAGTTGGTTTGATAATTGCTGCCACTTTGTTTCTTTAATATGTGACTTCTTCGATAGCACTGTTTGCATGCGCTGAATAAGCTGCTGGAGTGAGCTACATAATTGTGCGTACTCTGCTTTAGCAAATTGCTTTTTCAGCAGTGCCGATACTTTGCCACCTTGTGTTACGCCAACATAAGCTCCAACAACAGGGAAAAAAATAGCACCTGCACCAGGCATTAATAGAGTGCCTGCACCACCGATCACAACTTTTCCTACCGCTGCCATTGCACTGCGACTTGCCGTATCTGCTACAACATTACGGGCCGCTGTTGAAAGCTGTAATTGCTCGATTCGCATGCGCTTTACATTTTGAAATGCACTGACGCCAGCTGCAATCCAAGGTATTTCAAAATCTAATAAATCCCCTGCATGTTCTAGTGTCTTCGTTGTTTCAGCTAATACTTGTTCATGTGTAATAGATGTTGATAAAACGAGAGGATTCCCTTCGTAATGATGCGCTAGTTCTGCATTCACGTATACTGGAATATCTGGATACTTTTCAAAATGAGTATCGACAATTTGCTTCGATGCTCCACACTTCACTTGGAACAGATCACCGTCAACAATTATATCCCAGCCCGCCTGATTAGATGTTTCGGGAAATTGCACATCATGACCTGCCGCTGTGAGCTCTTGTGCAATCATCTGCTCCGCAACATAACCTTGGAGCTGTGCCATATCGCCGGTTACTTTTGTTAAATCCACTGTATCTGCAAATGTCGCGAGCTGAAATAAATTTTGTAAATCTTCTGTTCTTGCAAAATCTAGCCCTTTTACGACAGTTGGGTCAATCATTAAATAATCGTATAAAAATTCTCCGGCACTAATTCCAATAATAGTTGAGGAAGTTGATGTTGCTTTTTGAAATAGCCGAGCGCCACGTTTTTTTGTCGTTTGCTGAAGGTCGCATTGCATAGCCTCTTTAAATTGTCCTTCACGCCAATACTGCCAAAACTCTTCATTTTTAATCATTATTTATTCCTCACTCAATATGCTTTAAGCCATAATTTTGTTTTTGATGAGCTGTTAACTGCTTTTTTACCGATAAAATCACAGATTCTGCTTCAGAAATATTCTTTGTTAACTGCATTTTTAGTTCAATTAATTGCTTCCGCTGTTCTGAATTGTTTTCTTTTTCCTTATTCATTTCGTGTATTTTTGAATTTTGAACATATAAGATAGGTGGTTCTATTCTTACTAGTTCTTCTACTAACTGCCGCTCTTTATTGCTGTAGTTTTTATGCATCTTTTCAACGGTACTATCAATTTGTAGATTAGAGAAAGTATTTTTAACTGTTTTTAAAAAGCCTGTTTCTCCCTTATTTTCATTCTTTATGCGATGCTGGCGTTCAATTTGATTCGTGATTTGTTGCATATCTTCTTTTAATTGCAATGCTTCAGTTGAAAAGTCGCTAATTGGAATAACAGGCAGCATAGATCTAACGATTTCATATTGCTCCCCGATTGTTTTTACTATCCCGACGCGTTTTTCCATAATCTCCGAAATTCTACTATTGGTATGCGATAGCTGTTCATTTAATTGCGTTTTTAACTGTTGCTGTTGCTCCATGGCTAGCTGTAGTGCTTGTTGATGTTCATAAAGCTTCTTCCAATAGCTAATAAAAGCGGTGCCGTCATCGTTTGCTGTATCTTCCATCGTCGTAATTAAAAGAAGCTGTACAACACCGATTGGAATGAACATTTTTTTAACTTTGTCATTTTGATGTTTGATTAATGCGCCACCTCCAACGATAGCTGCCGCGATGGCAAATGGCCCCGTAATGACTGACAATGTCGACGTTGCAAAAATATATACACCAAATGGTAAAGTTGCACCAAATAAACCAACAAACCATGCCATAAGCGATGTTAACGTCGTAAATGCTGCAAAGCCTGCTACCTCTACTAAAACGGTTAATACGATAACTGCGCCTTGTGTCGTAACTAAATGTTGGAGTGTCTTCTTTGTCAGCTTTTCCACACCAAGCTTTTGCTGAATTTCCTTTTGCTTTTCAGGTGAGAGTGATTGAATAAATTGTTCAAGCTGCTCAATGAATTCTCCCTGCTGTATGTCTGTCATTTCACCCATCGATGCATCTAATGATTCAAAGATTTTCTTCATTTGATACGTAATGAGCTGCTGTGCCTTATCTTCGGTGCGACCACTCGTAAACACCTTAAACTGCTTATCCTGTCCCTTTTGCAAATCGTAAGCCTTATCAATCATTTGCTCACATGCGTATTCAATTTCAGTTTGAATATTAAAATGTGCGCCTTTAACTTTTAATAGATCAGACATATTTAAAAATAATTTCACCTGAAGCTCATCATCTGGAA
>JAVWKG010000152.1:5199-5438 GCA_036638655.1 Lysinibacillus sp.
TATGTGCTAACTCTTTTGTAATTTGCTTTAAATCTTGCTCAAAGTGATTAACATCTTTATTAAACTGATCTTTCACAGCCGCCGTTAGCATCGACAGCATTTTTGTTTCAACAATTAAAGCATAAATTAATCGAAGCTGTTCGCCTTTAGCATTGAATAGTCCTTCTGCTAACAATTTTCCACTCATTTTTAATTCTTCCTTTCCTTGATTTCCTCATCTTAAGTAGAGGAGATTCCCA
>JAVWKG010000153.1:0-3787 GCA_036638655.1 Lysinibacillus sp.
ATGAAACTCATTTACATGAGGAAACTCTTACTAGAATACAAAATACAGGATACAATCACAAAATTTTAGTGGAAAAACCGCTATTTGCGAAAGAAACCTCTCAAAATTATCGGTTTTCTTCGTTGTACGTAGGTTATAATTTAAGATTCCATCCAATTATCCAAAAAATATATGAGTTATTAAAGAATGAGCGAATTATTTCAGTTAATACATATGTTGGTCAATATTTACCTACTTGGAGACCGAATACAGATTATATGAAAAGCTATTCTGCGGATATTACAAAAGGTGGAGGGGTCATTCGAGATTTAAGTCATGAATTGGATTATTTAAATTTTTTATTTGGAAATTGGGCTGAAATGACAGCAAATGGTGGACAAATTAGTAATTTATCTATTCAATCAGATGACTATTTCTCAATTATGTATCAAACACAGACAGGAATTAATGTCTCGGTAGAAATGAATTATTTAGATCGAATTATTCAAAGGCAGATAATTATTCAGACGAATAACCACACTTATAAAGCTGATTTAATCGGACAAACAATACAAATCGATAATGAAATTATACAATTTAAAGTAGAACGAGATGAGACATATTTAAAACAGCATATTGCTCTATTAAATGATCAAACTGAGATGCTTTGCAATTTACAAGATGGACTAAATATCGTTCGAATGATTGAAATCGCTGAAAAAAGCTCGGAAGAAAAGGTGTGGATGAAAAATGAGTAGAATTTGTACAATTTGTGCTCGTGGTGGTTCGAAAGGTGTTAAAAATAAAAATTTAAAAGAAATATTAGGAAAACCGTTAATTGCTCATAGTATTCTACAAGCGAAAGCTAGTGGTTTATTTGATGTAATTGCGGTAAGTAGCGATAGTCAAGAAATTTTACAAGCTGCTAAGGAGTATGGAGCCAATATTGTCGTTGAACGACCAGCTGAGTTAGCAACGGACACAGCGGCAAAACTACCAGTTATTCAGCACTGTGTCTTAGAAGTTGAAAAAATGACAGGATTGACCTTTACTGTAATGACAGATATAGATGCTACGTCACCATTACGCACGGTCGAAGATTTGAAGAATAGTATTAGATTAATGGAAACTCATGAACAGGCAACTAATTTAATTACGGGTGCGCCTTCAAGAAGAAGTCCATACTTCAATTTGGTGGAAGAAAATTCAAAAGGTTTTGTTCAGTTATCAAAAGAATTACCATCAACGGTTGTAAGAAGGCAAGATGCGCCCAAAAGCTTTGATATGAATGCTTCTATTTATGTTTGGAAGCGTGATGCATTTTTCAATAATACAACGATTTTTACTCCGACTACAATTTTATATGAGATGCCTGAAGAGCGTTCGATTGATATAGATTCTGAGTTGGATTTTGAATTTGTATCATTCTTAGCCGAGAAAAGAGGGCATTTAGCATGACATATTTCGATAAATTTTCATTAAAAGGTAAAACAGCAATTGTTACAGGTGGCGCAGGGATTTTAGGGAGCCATTTTTGTAAAGGTTTAGCTGATGCAGGTGCTCAGGTAGCTGTTGTTGATATAAATATTGAAGAAGCAACTAAGGTGGCAAAGCAAATTTCAGCCGATTATAATACTACTGCAAAAGCATTTTATTGTGATTTGACATCTGAAGAATCTGTAAAAAAAATGGTCCAAACAGTTGTAGATGAATTTGGTGAGATAAATATTTTACATAATAATGCTGCAGGGAAATCAAGTGATTTAACGGCGTTTTTCGCACCCTTTGAAGATTATGATTTAAATCAGTGGAAAGAAATAATGAGTACCAATTTAGATAGTATGTTCCTTGTCGCAAAATATGTAGGAAAAGTAATGAAGGAACAAGGCAAAGGCGGTTCTATTATTCAAACATCCTCGATCTATGGTGTAATGGGTCCAGATAATCGCATTTATGAAGGTTCGTATTATTTGGATCGTCAAATTAATACTCCTGCTATTTACGCAGCTTCTAAAGCGGGCGTTGTAGGGCTTACTAAATATTTGGCTACTTATTGGGCCAAGGATGGTATTAGAGTAAATACGATTACTCCTGGTGGCGTTGAAAGTGGACAAAATGATACATTTAAACAAAACTATAGTAACCGTATTCCATTAGGCAGAATGGCGCAACCATGGGAAATGACTGGGGCATTGGTGTATCTAGCTTCGGATGCAGCTAGTTACGTTACTGGTCAAAATATCATTATAGATGGTGGACTGAGTGCTTGGTGAATCCTAATTAAAGTTAAAATACTTGTCGTCGTGATAGTCTGACGGCAAGTATTTTTTTGACTATTAATTTCAAATGGATAGTATACTGAGTTTTGAATGTAAGGTTTGTAAGCCCGTAATCAAATAACGCATATAAACAACCAGGCACCTCCGGTACGATAGACATATCAATTAAAGGGGGTGCTTCTTTATGCCAACTACCAAACTAACAATTGTCCCTGTGACACTAGATTCCATCACTAACGAATCTTCTTTTATCAATTCATCGCAATTTTCCTCGACGCCAAGCTGCGTCATTAAAACAGCTGGTGCTGAAATTTCCTTCTTCAATGGCGTAGATGAGCATATCATCCAAACGATCATGAAGGGGCTGAGTAATCGATGAAGCATGATTTTACGAGCGTACAAAACATCTATATCATTTGTGGCAAGACCGACATGCGAAAAGGTATTGATGGTCTCGCTACACTCATTCAGGATTCTTTTGAACTGGACCCATATAGCGATTCCGTCTTCTTATTCTCTGGAACGAGCAAAGACCGCTATAAATGTTTGTATTTTGATGGAGATGGCTTCGCCATGCTTTATAAACGGCTAGATAACGGGAAGCTACAATGGCCAAAAGATGAAAAAGAAGCACGTAACCTTTCACAGCAGGAGCTTCGTTGGCTGTTAGAAGGTTTATCGCTTCAGCAGCCAAAGGCAATTGCGAAATCTGCAAAAGGTGTCTTTTAAATCTATTTACTAGGATGGTATAATAATCCATAACTTATACTCAACGAAATGTGATGAATGATTTGGGAGACGCTTCTATTACAACTGAAAAAGTTCTTCAACTTCTTGAAGAACAATTAACGTATATGAAACAACAAAATGGGGATTTATCTAAACAAAACAAAGATTTACTGAAACGAATTGAAGCGTTGACTGAACAAGTTCGCCAATTAACAAAGGCCTTATACGGTTCCAAATCAGAAAAATCAAAGTATCAAGCGCCCGATGGGCAAGGCTCTTTATTTGAAGAGGATCCGTCTTTTAGCGATTCTGAGCATACAGAAGAACAAAGCACGGCAACGATTACGTATACCGTTGTCCGTAAAATTAATAAGAAAAAACGGAATGATTCTTTTCGTGACGGGATTGAAATAGAAGAAATTCACCATCATCCTGAAAACACGCAATGTGACTGTTGCCTAGGTAAAATGACCGAAGCAGGTATGACCATGGCGCGTGAGGAAGCAAAATTCATTCCGGCTACAATGAAGCGTGTTCAACATATTGAACACGCCTATGAGTGTAGGCATTGTAAAAAAGATGCTAATCAAAAAGCGCAGTTGAAACGTGGAAAAGCACCGCAAGGTACCATTCAACGTAGCATTGCCGGACCTACTGTTCTAGCAAAACTCATCTACGATAAGTTCATCCAGTACTTGCCTCTTTACCGTCAGGTAAAGGAGTGGGAACGATATGGCCTGCTTACGAATGATAAGAACTTATCAAACTGGGCCATTCGTGCAGCGGAAGATTGGCTTCTC
>JAVWKG010000153.1:3797-5371 GCA_036638655.1 Lysinibacillus sp.
ATATTAACAGCGAAATCAGTTCTTCATGTGGACGAAACGTATGCACAAATTATCAATCGGTCAGACGGAAAATCCGGACAATCGAATGCCTACAATTGGGTATTTCGCAGCGTGCCAAGCCAAGGTCCAATCATCGTCCTTTTCCAAAGTGCTTTATCAAGAGGCCGTTCGGTATTAGAAGACTTTACAGCTGGCTTTAAAGGAACCGTGATTTGTGATGGGTATTCTGCATACGGTAATTTACCTGATGTCACATTCGCCAACTGTTGGGCGCATGTGCGACGTTATTGGCTGAAAGCCGATAGCAAAAATGGTAAAATTGGTGTCGATTATTGCGATCAACTATATCGCTTAGAACGCAAATTTAAGCACCTCTCACCTGGTAAGCGTCGAAAGGCAAGGCTAAAACATTCAAAACCGATTGTAGAAAAATTTCTAAAATGGGTGGATGAATCACCTTTCTTCGGGAAAAACAACATAGCTAAAGCTGCAGAATACACATTAAATCGTGTTCATGGGTTAAAAGCATTTCTGTACGATGGTCGGATTGAAATCGATAATAACCCAGCTGAAAATGCGATTCGCCCAAATGTGATTGGTCGCAAGAACTGGCTTTTTTCTGTGAGCGAAGCCGGTGCTAAGGCAAATGCGCTCTGTTTAAGTTTGGCGGAAACAGCAAAAGTAAACGGCATCGATTTCTATCAATACCTAGTAAAGTTAATGACAGAGTTGCCCAATTTACCGATTCATCAGCAACCTGAAATTTTAAATGATTACATGCCTTGGTCGAAAAATATTCAAGCGACATGTGCAAAATAGCCGTCTATCTGAAAAAAATCAGATAAACGGCTATTCTTGGTGCGTACCGAAAGGTGCGCTTATTTTTTATATTTCGGGCTTACTAAGGTTTTAAAAATACGATATGTAACCGATATATACATTACATACTAACGATTGAATGCTATGATACATAATTGAGAAGTTACTATAGAATAGAGGGAATAATCAGATGAATATACTAGAAAATAAAGTTGTATTAGTAACTGGAGGAACGGGATCGTTTGGTAAAAAGTTTGTCAAACAAGCTTTGAAATTGAACGTGAAAAAAGTTATTATATTCAGTCGAGATGAATTGAAACAGTACGAGATGAGACAGCAATTTCATGATGATGAACGCATTCGTTTTTTTATTGGAGATGTTCGCGATAAAGAACGCTTGGATCGTGCGTTTGATGGGGTAGATATTGTTGTACATGCTGCTGCGATGAAGCATGTAGAAGCATGTGAATATAACCCGTTTGAGGCAATCAAAACGAATATTCACGGAGCACAAAATATAATTGAAGCTGCTATTGATTGTGGTGTTGAAAAAGTAGTTGCTTTGAGTACAGATAAAGCATGTAGTCCGGTTAACTTATACGGAGCAACAAAACTTGCTTCGGATAAGTTATTCGTGGCAGCTAACTCTTATGTGGGATCGAAAAAAACAGGCTTTTCTGTCGTACGTTATGGCAATGTGGCTGGGAGTCGTGGAAGTGTCGTGCCATTTTTTAAAAAAGTAAAAGAAACGGGAA
>JAVWKG010000154.1:0-5308 GCA_036638655.1 Lysinibacillus sp.
AAACAGCTTTACAAGTGCAGCATGCTTTATAGTTGCACCAATCGAGGAGGTTAAAATTGGCTATTAAACTATTCCGGGTGTTCATGGGTGGATACACTCCAAACCATGAAAAATTAGTCGCCTTAAAATATAAAACCATACCTCAGCCCAAAACCCCAACTTGTGACATGGCCCAATCGCTATACCACTCCTCTATTTCTACACTTGGTCCGACTTCAAATTTTTCCTGCAGCATGTTCTTTAATCGCAAATACTGTTCCTCGACAGCTACTGCATTGTTCAACATATGATAGAGCTTCATTAATGTAAAATAACTTCCTTCTTCTTCTGGGTGAATCGATTGGCGCTTTTCCTCTGTCTTTATAGCAGCATCATAGTTTTGTTCGTTTTTGTAAAATTCGCTAAGCTGTTGTCCATGATGCAACCATAACCGTTTGAGCCGCTCACTTTCGCTACCTGCCCATATATAATCCTGTTCGCCAAGATACCTACCTTTATATGCATGGAAAACATGTTCATGTGCTGCCAATGTATTGGGCTGTAACGGTTGTAATGCTTTCAATTGTTCTAACCAATCCTCTACATCAATACGAACATGATCGATCGTTAACTTGTATCCCGAATCAAATAAAGGGCTTGAAATGTTAATAGACGTTAAACCATACTTTTTCAATGTTTGTCGTATCGTATAAATGGTCGTGTACAGCTGCTTGGTCGCCTTTTCAATGTCTGAATCTGGCCATAACAAATCAAGGATGGTATCGCGATAGATGATTTCGTCATGCCGATACATCATATACGCAAATAATTCCTTTGCTTTAGCAGTGCGCCATTTCATCATTTTCACTTGTCCATCAGCTAATACACCTCGAATGCCACCAAAGAGCTCGATGGATATACTATGCTTTAGTTTTGCTGGTTGCTCGCCAAAGTTTTTTTGCAGACGATGTAATGTCTTTAGTAAGCGCTCTTTTTGAACGGGCTTTAAAAGATAATCAATCGCATGTATATTAAAGGCTTCAATAGCATACTGGTCAAACCCCGTGACAAAGGCAATTTGCGTATTTGGCAATATTTCTTGAATTTTTTCACCTAGTACAAGTCCGTTCAGGCCCGGCATTTCAATATCAAGAAACACAACATCCGGTTGGAGGATTTGAATGTCTTCCAACGCTTTAAGAGGATTCATGTATTCGCCAACAATTTCAATACCTTCTATATCACTATTTAACAATAACTTCTTAAGTCGAGCTAATGGCAAGGACTCATCATCGACCATTATGATTTTCATGAGATCTCCCCCTATGGATTAAGTCTATCGGTGAATGTTTTCTTTGAATGCAATATCGTATGTGTGGTGAATTTCCGTTCTGGCTAAGCGCTTTTCGGATGAGCTACTTCACTCAACCCGCCGCAATCGTTTTTCTACAATGATTTTTTTGAATTACTATACAGGAAATGTTATGCTTTTTTATAAAGAATGCACCGTATTTAGCAAAGAATAGCTAACTAAAGCATTAGTTTTCCTTATTTATATCGTAAATTTACTTGAAATATTGATTCTTTAGAAGGAGTTCCTAAAAAAGATTGGAAACAATCCATTATGATAAAAAAACAAACCTATTTTAAAAACTTAAACCTATTGCTAGTTACTTGTTTCTTTTTCCTGTTTTTAATCGTTCTGCGCATGACTTGGATAAACTTTTTGGACGTCCCTGATGGACCGACTGCTGCGCAAGGTGTACTTGATTTAACAGACGTGGATACGAGTGCTAATTTCAAAATGAAGCTAAATGGCGAATGGGAGTTCTATCCGAATGCTTTGTTAGCCTCAGACAACAACTATCCAGATACAGTAACGAACGATAAAGTGTATTCTCAATTGCCAGAAACTTGGGATTCATACTTCGAACAGGAAGAAGAAATACGCTATGGTACGTATCGTTTGGAAATTGTAAAAGATCATGAGGGCCCAAAGCTTTATGGTATTACCATTCCTGAAAGTTTATCGCCTTATGAATTATATATAAATGGACAATTAATTGGTGGGATCGGGAAACTTGCCACGGATGATCGGAATTCTGCGGTGACGAACAGACCGGTTACTTACTATTTCATGCTGGATTCCAATGAAAATGAACTACTAATACAAGGTGCTCAAATGAATCCTTATGTACCAGGGGGAATCTCAACTACGATACTCTTCGGTGATATGCATTCTATGGAGCAAGGAAAATTATTTTCAAACGTTGTACAAGTTATTGTTTGTCTTATTGTCCTACTGTACTTTCTTTTTACAATATTATTATACACTATTGGCATTCGAGAAAAGACACTCATCTATTTCTCGATATTATCTATGACAACGGCTATATCTATATTAGCTGTTCACTACAAGCCATTATTTATAGTTATCCCGGTTAACTGGATTTGGGCCAATAAAATTTTATACCTTACTTTTATATTGGCGATCTACCTGTTTATTATTTTCTTACAATCACAAATTAAAGAATATGAAAAATCAAAAATACTACGTACACTATCCTTGTTTTATTTGCTGTATTTAGTGTTTCTTTTACTAGCACCTATTGAATATATTTATCGTACATTTTTTATTTTTAACTTTTTATACCTTATTTCACCAATTATTATTGCGGTGCTTGTACTATTGATCGCTTTAAAAGGGCAGAAGGGGATCATCTATTTAGTAATAACGGCGACAGCAGTAGCGGCGAATTCCCTAACTTTCACGCTGAACCGAAATGACGATTTACCGATCTATTATCCGTATGACATCTTAATAGCTATCACTGCTTTATCAACTTATTGGTTTACACGCTATTTCCAAACGACGCTTCAAACGGAACGGCTTTCTATAAGGCTACAAAAGGAGATTGACCAGAAGGACGACTTTCTTGCTAACACCTCTCATGAGCTACGCAATCCATTGCACGGGATTATTAATATTGCTCAAACAATGTTAGAAAAAGGTGACGATAAATTAGATGCTACGAACAAAGGCAATTTGGAGCTTCTGCTGACAATTGGCAATCATATGTCGTTTATGTTGAATGATTTGCTTGACCTAGTGCGCGTAAAGGAAAAAACTTTGCGCCTACAGAAGAAGCCGATTGATATCCGTAGTGTAGTGACAGGTGTATCGGATATGTCACGTTTTATGCTACAAGGAAAGCCTGTCGAGCTACTCGTCTTGATACCAAAAGATTTGCCTTTCGTGATGGCTGACGAAAATCGCTTAATTCAAATTTTTTCTAATTTACTTCATAATGCTATTAAATTTACGGATACAGGATCGATTACTATTAATGCTGTCGTGCAAGGTGAAAATTTAGTTATTTCGATTACAGATACAGGGATTGGTATTAAACCATCCATGGTCGAAAACATATTCGATCCTTATGAACAAGTAGATTCGAGCATAACATCTATGAGCGGTGGTCTTGGTCTTGGTTTAAGTATTTGTCAGGAGCTTGTAACATTACATGGTGGTACGATCTCGCTATCAACAAAAGTAGGGGAGGGCTCCACGTTTACATTTTCATTACCGATTGCTCAGGGTGATATAGAGGTTGATACGAGCACGAACAATGACATGATCTTCTCAAATTACACGATGCTTTCAAAATTTGAAGGCGATATTGCCGCAACTGTGCCCAAAGAATCGAAACTTGTGACAAGCCGTCCACGTATTTTAGTTGTCGATGATGATGCGGTGAACTTACGAGTATTAGTGAATGTTTTATCGACGGAACAATACGACATTGAAACGGCCCTTAGTGGCTTCGATGCTCTTGAAAAGCTAGAAGATACGAACTTTGACTTACTTATTTCAGACATTATGATGCCACATATGTCTGGCTACGAATTAGCGCGGCGTGTACGTGAACGCTACTCGATTGCGGAGCTACCGATTTTATTTTTAACGGCTCGTCAACAACGGGAAGACATACACCAAGCCTTTTTGATTGGCGCCAATGATTATGTGACAAAACCAATGGAATATATGGAGTTAAAAGCGAGGGTGAAAGCACTAATAGGTGTGAAGCAATCAATCGAAGAGCGATTAAGAATGGAAGCAGCGTGGCTACAAGCGCAAATCCAGCCGCACTTTTTCTTTAACACACTTAATTCCATTATTTCTTTGCATGGCGTAGATGAAGAAAAGTTGGAAGAATTACTATTCGCATTTAGTGATTATTTGCAAATGAGCTTCGCCTTCCAAAATGCCGATTTGGTCGTTCCAATTGACTATGAATTAAAACTAGTCCGTTCTTATATAGCGATTGAACAAATTCGCTTTGACGATCGAATTACAGTCGTTTGGGATATCCAAGAGCCATTAGAACTTTCAGTACCACCTTTGTTAATTCAAACAATTGTTGAAAATGCCATTCAGCACGGTATTTTAAAGAAAATAGAAGGTGGGACAATAACGATACGCATCACGGAATCAGAAGAACAATTTACAGTTTTCGTGATTGATAATGGTGTCGGCTTTGATCAGACCATCCCGCCAAGGAAGAAAAGCGTCGGCCTTGCGAATACTGAGCAACGCTTGAAACAATTATTTGGAGTAGAGCTGCAGGTAGTAAGCGTGCTAGGGAAAGGAACAACCGTGTCCTTCCCAATTCCGAAAAAACAACGCTAAAAAAGGATGTTCAATACAAGTCATTTTTGACTAATTGAACATTCTTTTTTCTATGATGCGTAAAACAAGTGTATCTGTTACAGCATTCTCGTTCCTTTGCATATTAATCATTGTCCTTTAATAACACGCATTGGGTGCACAAAAATCCTTTCGTGACTAACTGCAGTAGTACTGTTGAAATACGTATTAATGGCTGATGTCGTATATTGTTGTGTCTTATCTTTGTTATAAGTCCAGCAAAATTCCTATACTCGACTACCTTCACCAGATCTATCCATGAATTAAGCTCTTCTATTACCCCACCAGGATAAGCACCCGTATTCGCTGTTATTGTTTGCATTATTTGTCCCTCCGCCTTTAGTAGTTAACATATGTTCTTTATCGTTGAAAAACCTATTACTTTCGGTATGCTTCTAGAACTTTCTACTATAGAAGATCGGCCTATACAAAACATATACAGGTCATAACATGCATAGGGGCATTCGTGGCTTGTGGTTCGTTTCCTAACTTTGATATGGTATTTTCTTTAATTACCATATGTCCCTTTCCATTATAATTGAAATGTGGTAATATTAAGAAAGTTTAAATGGACGGGGGTGAGAAGGATGATGAAATTAGCTATGACGACGGGTGTAAAGG
>JAVWKG010000155.1:0-4389 GCA_036638655.1 Lysinibacillus sp.
GGTTAAAATGAAAGCTTTTGACCCAATCATCCACCAAAGAAGCGTATCTGTCTGATGAATAGGTTAACATATCACCAACAAATCAACAAAGGTTTTATCGATTGGCAGTTGCCTTTTTACTCTCAAAGGACGTTTTCACAAAAATAAATGAGAAATGCGGTGATTTTTACAATCACTGCATTTTTTCATTTTTATTTCATTTTTGTTGTTTATAGTGATGGTTGTAAGGAAGATTGAAACTTCACAAATAAGATTAGACTATAAAGAACAGTTATTTATTAAAGATAAAGTTGACGTGATTGAAATTACGGTAAGTGATAAAAATTGGAATGAAATTTTAGATGATCCAACGGCAGAAGAATATGTAGAAGCGTCCGTAACGGTTAATGGGGCAGCGTATAACAATATCGGAATTCGAGCAAAAGGTAATTCATCGCTAAGTAGTGTTGCGGATAGTGACTCTGAGCGATACAGTTTGAAGCTTGATTTTGCACAATATGATTCCAATCAAACCTATTACGGATTAGAGAAAGTTAATTTAAATAATAACTTTTCCGACTCAACTCAAATGAAGGAATTTGTTTCATATGAACTGATGGAACAACTCAGTATTGCAACACCTGCCCATTCTTATGTAAAGGTAATGGTCAACGGCGAGTATTACGGGTTAATGCTTGCGGTTGAGGAAATAGGTGAGGCGTTTGCGAAAACGAATTATGGTTCAACAGAAGGCTTTATATTTAAACCTGAAGACGCAGGTAGTGATTTAAGTTATGTGTCAGATGATGTAGATGATTATAAAGGTGTTTTTGCTGGAGTAAAAATGAATAATAAAACTGCAGAAAATAATTCAAACATCATTTCGATGATGAAGGAAATTAGTGAAGGTGATATATCTTCGTTAGATATTGATGGAATTGCTCGCTATTTTGCGCTAAATACAGCACTTGTGAATATGGACAGCTACCAAGGTTCATTTAAGCATAATTATTATTTATATGAAAATAGTGAAGGTATTTTTTCTATTCTTCCTTGGGATTATAATATGTCATTTGGTGGTTTTTCCGGGGGCGGCGGGGGTGGGGCACGTCCTGAAGGTGAGGGAAATACACAGGATGATTTTAAACCAAATGCCCAGCCAGATTTTAAACCAGACGCTCAGTCAACAGATGGCATACAACAAGCGCCTATTATGGACAATAGGCCTGGTATGAACGGGCAACAAGGTGGCGGGATTATGACAGGTCAAAGAATCATAACAGATTCGAATATTAATTTTAGTATTACCGAGCCTGTTTCAGGAACGACGATTGATGCCAGACCGTTACTGAAAATTATACTAGAAGACGAAGAAGCACGCGCACTTTATGACGGTTATTTAGAACAAATTGCAACAGAGCTGTTAACAGAAGAAAATGTGCAAAAAATTACGACACCCCTGGGGGAGTTATTAACAGATGCAGTTGATGGAGACCCGACGAAATTTACAACAACAGAGCAATTTTTAGCGGGTATTGAAGGAGACGAGAGTTTAGCAGCATTTGCAAAACAACGCAGTGAGTCGATTATAAAACAATTAGCCGGTGAAATTGAAGGCATTTCAGCAGCAGGTAGTTCTGGAATGTCAGGGATGAATGGTGGGCAGGGAGCGGGTATGCCCCCACAAATGAATGATGGGAAACAAACACCTGGAACTCTTCTAGAAAAAAACGGGGAAAACCTAGATGTTGAAAATAGACCCGCATTAAACGGTGAGCAGCTGCAAGGGATGGGCAACCCACATCAAATGAACGGAGAAATGCAAGACACTAACGGCATGCCACCAGGAATGAACAACGGTGCTCAAGCAAGTTCGAGCACACCGTACAAACAAACAATTATTTTGGTTGCTAGCGCATTGCTAGTTTGTTTAATTGCAATTTTTGCGGTCATATTCATAAGCAAAAGAAAATATAAAAGAAGGTGAATAGCGTGTCGAAACAAACATCGTATAACCCAAATGGTCGAAATGAAATGAAATTTGGCATAACCTATGTGGATTATGAAATGATTCGTACGAAATTACGACACATTATGAAGCTAGATCCACATGCAAATACAAATGGCCGTTATTTAATTCGTTCATGTTATTTTGATAACTTTGACAACAAAGTGATGAACGAGAAAAAAGAAGGTTTTTTAAATCGCGATAAATACCGTGTTCGTATTTACAACAAAAGTGACCATGTTATTCATTTAGAACGTAAATCAAAGCGCAATAACCAAACGTTTAAATCTAAATGTGCACTTACTCGTAAAGAATTTGAGCGCATGCGAGCCAATGACTTTGACTGGATGGTGAATGATGAGCGTTCATTAATTCGGGATTTACAAAAAGATATAAAGCTCTATCAGCTGAAGCCATTAACGGTTGTAGACTATGAGCGCAAACAAGCTTAAGAAATACAGACATGTTCAATAAAAAAATGCCTATGATCGATGTTCTTGAACGAAATGAAGTCATTTTAGAAGTGAAATACGATCAGTATTTACCAACCGTAATTAAAATGTTACTTCAAGGCATTCATACACGCCACGAAGCGTATTCAAAATATCAATTAAGCAGAATGTATGGATAATTAGGAGGAATTTAAAGTGAAGTTTTTAACAATCAATAATGTCACAACATTTGATGACATTTTTAAATCGAATTTTTTAGAAAAAACAGCTAGTTTTTCATTAATCGACGCAATTATTGGACTAGCAAGTGCATTTTTAATCGGGATATTTATTTATTTCGTCTATAAAAAAACGTTCAACGGTGTTGTGTACTCACACTCATTCAATATTTCACTTATGATTATGACGCTGGCAACTGCGTTAGTTATTATGGGGATAAGCCAGAACGTTCTGTTATCACTTGGTATGGTCGGTGCATTATCTATCGTACGATTCCGTACACCAATTAAAGACCCAATGGATTTAATTTTCTTATTCTGGTCAGTTGTAGTTGGTATCTTATGCGGTGCTGGATTTATCCCATTAGCAGCGATCGGATCAGTAGTCATTGGATTAGTAATTATTATTTTCCAAAAAAAAATTGTTATCGAAAACCCATATTTAATTGTGGTGAAGTTTGAAAATGAAGAAACAAATTCAGATATTGAAAAATTATTAAAATCAGCATCAAAACGTTTTTTATTAAAATCAAAATCAGTCATGGCAGATGAAGAGGTCGAAGTGACATACGAGGTGCGTTTAAAAGGAAATGATTCGGCTTTCGTTTCAAAACTTTCAAAAATTGACGGTGTATCTTCAGCAGTGATGTTAAGTTATGATGGCAATTTCACAGCGTAATAATAGAAAAGCCTGCCACGAATTTGTGGCGGGCTCTTTACCCTCTACTTGTGCCAAGTAACTAAGGCATTACGCTACCTTTTTCGTAACAAAAAAACGTTTAATCAGCGTAAGTCCTAAGTTAAAAACGAAAATAATTAACGCCACACGGAAAAATGAAATAAAGTATTGCCACATGGTCGTACTTTCAATGAAGAGCTGTGGCATGTCTTGTACAAGTTCATACGTAAAATATCCCGCAATCAAAAGAAAAAAGAGTCCAGCAAAAAAATCCTTTTTTTTCATACGCAAACCCCCATCAATAAGTTTTCTTTACTTTACCATATGATGGGAAGTGTTTGGGAATTCAATTACGCCTCGGCGTAATTACGTCCAGATTTTTTGGAGCACGCTCGAAAAACTCCTTTAAAAATCTGTGACATCCGCCGGAGGCATTAACTTACTTCAGCCGGGGTTTGGCTGAAGCAAGTTAAAGAATACCCACTTTTTTTGACGCGAGAACAAGCGATTCAATAGTCATCCAATCTTGCTTCTCCAAAGCGGCGACAATTTGACTGCCAACAATGACACCATCTGCAAAAGCACTAAAATCTTTGACATGCTCCGGAGTAGAAATGCCAAACCCGGCCAATACTGGAACCTTGCTATGTTGCTTTAATAAGTTAAAATGAGCTGGTAAATTTTCTGCAAACTCCGCTCGAACCCCTGTTGTGCCGTTTACTGTAACGGCATAAATAAAACCTTCACTTGCCGCAGCTAATTTTTTCACACGCTCAAGGGGACTTGTTAATGAAATGAGCTGTACTAATGCAATGCCGTGCATTTTTAATGCTGGATGTAAGAGCTCACTTTCCTCAAAAGGCATATCAGGTACGATCAACCCACGAATTCCAGCAGCAGAAGCATCCTGGGCAAAGTTTTCGATGCCGTAAGCTAGTATCGGATTTAAATACGTCATCATGACGAGTGGCACCGAAATATTGTCAGCAAAGTGATTAAGTTCCGCTAGTACATTGCGTAACGTTACCCCGTAAGCAAGTGCACGTTCTCCAG
>JAVWKG010000155.1:4399-5303 GCA_036638655.1 Lysinibacillus sp.
GCTTTTTCAATCGTTGGACCGTCTGCAACGGGATCGGTAAAAGGAATGCCGATTTCAATGGCGGAAACGCCAAGCTGCTGCAATTTCAAAATCGTTGGCTTTAACGTTTCAAGCCCACCATCACCAGCCATTATATACGGAACAAATGCCTTATCCCCACTTGCAAGTATTTGCTCAATTGATTGCTGTAAAACCATTACTCACCAACTCCTAACTTTCCCATTAATGTGTGCACATCTTTATCCCCTCGACCGGATAAACAAACGACAATGATTTCATCAACTGGTCGTTTCTTCGCAAATTCAGCTGCATAATAAATGGCATGCGCACTTTCAATCGCGGGTAAAATTCCTTCCGTTTCACAAAGGAGCTTCACACCTTGTAATGCCTGTTTATCTGTAACGGAAGGGTACTTTGCACGACCAATTTCATGTAAATAGCAATGCTCTGGTCCAACACCTGGATAGTCGAGTCCAGCAGAAATGGAATGTGCCTCTTGAATGAAGCCATTTTCATCCTGTAATAAATACATAAATGATCCATGTAGTACACCGGTCTTGCCGACATGAATTGCTGCTGCATGCTGATTCGTGTCAACGCCCGCGCCAGCTGCTTCGATGCCATAAAGGGCAACATCTGTATCTTCAATAAATGGATAAAACATGCCGATTGCATTACTACCACCACCAATACATGCAAATACCGCATCTGGTAAACGCTTTTCTTGCTCAATGATTTGCGCACGCGTTTCATCCCCAATAATACGTTGGAAATCTCGAACGATCGTAGGGAAGGGATGCGGTCCGAGTGCGGAGCCTAAAATATAATGCGTGTCCTCGATATGAGTAACCCAGTGACGCAATGCTTCATTCACCGCATCCTTCAACGTAGCGGAACCTTTTTC
>JAVWKG010000156.1:0-5288 GCA_036638655.1 Lysinibacillus sp.
CAAGATGCTATTGAAGAAGCATATAGCGCTCTAAATAATTTGAGGATATAAAATGGGGCAAACAAAAATTAAATATCAATATTTATGAAGCATCTCGTGAAAATACGGGATGCTTTTATTTTGTTGTTTTTCGGAAATGAGCAGGAAATTTATTCGCTTTCACGCTTTAATGTACGAATAACATTTACTCAATAAGAACTTGTAAAGCTCATAAATGATATAGGTGTAAAAGTGTTGGTATGACAGGGTTTAAATGGTTGTATGCAGATTAACAGAATAGTAGATATGTTAATGTCGTTGACAGTGTTAATAAGTCTGTGGATAAATATGGAGTGATAAGAATTTGATTAATGTAAAGAAATGGATGGCAGATTCGTGGCAGGATTGTGGCAGAAAGTTGGCAGACTTTTTCTGTTTCGCCATGTTAAGATAGTAGTATGTAATAAACAGCGAACAACATAACTATAGGCGATTCGGCACATGCTGCGTCGTCTTTTTGTTTGCCTAGAATAATATATTTGGGTCCTCCTGGGGACTTTTGAAAAGCCTGCGGGTCTCGCGAGGCCCAGAAACGGTCTAGATATAATGCAAAAAAGTTGGTTCCTTCCATCCTTTTAGATTTTCAAAAATTATATTGAATTGTTGGGAGTGAAAATAATGTCCAATGGAAAGTCAAAAGTAGATAATGCGGTTGTTGTAAATACAGAAGCAATTGCAAAAATGTTTAATATGACAAGTCGTCGTGTTCGCCAATTAGTAGAAGAAGGTGTAATAGAACGAGTTGGTCATGGTCGATTTAATCTGGTTGATACCGTTAGTAAATATGTGAACTTCATTAAGTTATCGGCTGATGCTTTATCTGAGGATGATATAACGGAGTCCCATGAATATGAAAAATGGCTGCATGAAAAAGCAAAGCGTGAAAAAGCCGAAATAGAACTAGGGCATATTAAAAACGAAATGCATTCGTCAGGTGAAGTTGAGGAAGTATTAAATAACATGGTAATGAATTTTAGACAACGCATGTTATCCATTCCATCTAAATGTGCTTTAATGCTATTAAATAGAGATGACCCAAGATACATCGAATCTATACTGGAGGAAAATGTGAATGAGGCATTACTTGAGTTATCAGATTATGATCCGGCTCTATTCATTGAGATAGATAATGATGATGAAGTCGAGGTTGTTTCAGATGATTAAAAAACACACCCTGCGTCTATTTAGAAATATTGCAAAGTTAGTCGGACCACCTCCTAAATGGACGGTTTCACAATGGGCTGATGCGGAAAGGGTTCTTTCTCAAGAATCCTCCTCTGAACCAGGGAAGTGGAATACTGATCGTGCTCCTTATCAACGTGAGATTCTTGATTCTGTTAATAATCGAGATTACGAGGAAATTATTATTAAATCGTCTGCACAAGTTGGAAAATCTGAAATCCTTAATAATATCATTGGTTATTTTATTGATTATGACCCGTCACCAATTTTATTAATAATGCCCACTGTTGATACTGCGGAGGATTATTCAAAAGACCGTATTGCTCCAATGATTCGTGATACACCAGCGCTTACTAAAAAAGTAGGTAGTGCAAAATCACGTGACGGAAATAATACATTATTGAAGAAGAAATTCCCTGGTGGACAATTAACAATGGTTGGTGCAAATTCGCCAGCGGGATTGGCGTCTAAACCAATTCGGATTGTTTTGGCGGATGAGGTTGATAGGTTCCCTGCTTCTGCTGGTAAAGAGGGGGACCCACTTTCATTAGGACACAAGCGGACAAAGACTTTCTGGAATCGAAAAAAAATATCAGTATCAACACCAACTGATGCAGAAACATCTAGAATTGAAGCTGAATATGAAATAAGTACAAGAGCTCAATGGTGTACCTCATGTCCTTCATGTGGTCATTTTCAACCATATCAATGGGAACAAATTCGTTTCGAACGTGTAGAAAATACCGTTAAAGACATTTCAATGGAATGTGTAAATTGTAAAGAAAATCATACGGAATTTGAATGGAAGTCTAGACCGTCAGAATGGATTCATCGTAATCCCGAGGCTCGAAAACTAGGCTTTCATTTAAACGCGTTCGTTTCTCCGTGGGAAACTTGGAAAAATATTATCCTGGAATTTTTAGAGGCTAAGAAGAAAGGTCCTGAGAAGCTCAAAACATGGAAGAATACGACTTTGGGTGAGGTGTGGGAAGAAAAATCACAAGAGTATGATCATATAAAGATAATGGATAGAAGCAAGGAGTATTCTTCGGAAGTTCCAGATGGTGTGCTAGTTTTAACTGGAAGTGTGGACGTTCAAGATGACAGACTTGAAGTTGAAATTGTCGGATGGGGCACAGGTGAACAAAGTTGGGGCATTTCATATAAAATATTTATGGGAGACCCAGGGCAACAAGCAGTATGGGATCAAGTGGATATTTATTTATTAAAAGATAGGTATCGTTCAGATGGAATATCATTAATAGTTTCTTCAACATGTATAGACTCCGGTGGGCATTATACGAGTGAAGTCTATGATTTTTGCAAAGTTAGAGAGCATAGACGTGTTTTTGCGATAAAAGGTCGAGGAGGTAATGGTGTACCATTTGTTACCCGTCCAACATTAGTTGGCAGAAAAAAGGATACCTACCTTTATACGCTGGGGGTAAATGAAGCAAAAGATACGATTTATGGTCGATTAAAAATTGAAAATCATGAAAAGCCTGGTTATTGCCATTTTCCTACGAATAAGGAAAGAGGTTATGACGAGGCTTATTTTGTTGGAATAACAGCCGAATACAAAAAGTTAAAGGTCGTGAATGGTGTAGCAAGTCACCAGTGGGTAAAACGCTCATCTAGTATACGAAATGAACCATTAGATTTACGCGTCTATGCTATGGCAGCGTTAAAAATTTTAAATCCAGATTTTGAGTATTTAGCATCGAATAATTTGACAGGTAATGTATATGCTCAAACAACAAAACGAAAGAAAAAGCGTCGTAGGGGCGTTTTATCGAAAGGAGTGTAGTGTATGGCTTTTACAGTTGCACAATGTAATGAGCGACTTGCCATTTGGCTAAAAGCTGAGGAAGCTATTGCATCTGGTCAAAGTTATTCAATTGATAATCGTCGGCTTGACCGTGCAAATTTGGCTCAAGTACGTGAGCAAATTAAGTTCTGGCAAAATGAACTGGCTAAAGCTAATGCATCTGCAAATGGACGTAGTAGGCGCAGAACCATTCGCATTGTTCCAAGGGATTTATAAGAAAGGGGGTAGGTGCAAATGAACATGATTGACCGAGCAATTGCCGTTGTGAATCCTGTTCGAGCTGTAAGGCGTCAGGCAGCTCGTCGCCAGCTAGAAATATTAAACACAGGCTATTCGAACAGCGGTGCAAGTAAGCAAAAGAAATCAATGCGCGGTTGGTTGTTCCGTGGTGGGTCTACTAAAGAAGATATTGAAGAAAATATAGATACATTAAGGCAACGTTCGCGCGACCTTTACATGAACACACCTTTAGCTACTGGCGCATTAAAAACGATTCGTACCAATGCAGTTGGCTATGGTCTTGTGCTTAATAGCCAAATCGACTATGAATTTTTAGGTTTGTCAGAAGATGATGCAGATGCATGGGAAACACAAGTCGAACGGGAATTTACTTTATGGGCAGATTCTTTAATGGCAGATGCGCTTCATATGCATAATTTTTATGAGCTTCAGCAAATTGCGTTCCTTTCATTCTTAGCAAGCGGCGAAAATTTTGTTGCCTTGCCATATCGGAATCATGTGGAACATTGGTACGGATTACGGGTGCAGCTAATAGAAAGTGACCGTGTTTCAAGTCCTTCTGGTGCATCCAGCAATATTTTAAGTGGTGTTGAACTCGGGAATTACGGTGAAGTTGTTGCCTATCATATTTGCAATCTTCATCCTTTATCGAGTGGTAGTGGAAAAAAAGAATGGGTGCGTGTTGATAAATTTGGGAAAGAATCTGGTCGTCAAAATTTACTGCATTTAATGGAATCCGAACGTCCCGATCAACGACGTGGTGTTCCTTTGCTCTCTCCTGTTATCGAAAGCTTGAAGCAATTAGACCGATATAGTGAGGCGGAGCTAACAGCTGCACTTGTATCATCACTAATGACAGTTTTCATTCAATCAACCACAGATGATGACGGCAGCGGTCCACCAATTGGAGAAGGCATCGCGGAAGAGGACCAAATTGACCAAGCAGACGAAACAACGGTTGAACTTGCACCTGGTTCAGTTATTGCACTTGCACCTGGTGAAACAGCGAATACATCTAACCCAGCACGAAATAACACATCATTTGATCCATTTGTTACAGCGATTATGCGCCAAATGGGAGCAGCATTAGAAATTCCTTATGAAGTGCTTGTAAAACATTTTACGTCCAGTTATTCAGCGTCACGCGCGGCACTTTTGGAAGCGTGGAAAATGTTTAAAATGCGCCGTACATTTATGGCAAAGCGCTTCTGTCAGCCTATTTATGAGGAATGGCTAACAGAGGCTATTTTAATTGGTCGAATTCATGCACCAGGCTTTTTAGAAGACCCATTAATCCGTAAAGCATACTCGCAAGCAGAGTGGAATGGTCCGTCACAAGGGCAGCTCGACCCGTTAAAAGAAGTGAATGCAGCAATAAAACGTGTAGAAGCTGGTTATAGTACACGAGCAAAAGAAACCGTGGAATTAACAGGTGGCGACTTCTGGCGGAACCATACACAACGTGTTCGAGAAGAAGAGGCAAGACGTGCAGCAGGACTAGATTTACCTTTCTTAGAAATCATGAAAGCTATGGGAGAGGAGGTGAACGAAGAAGATGGCAAAGATTGATATACGCGGAGCAATCGTTCCAGATGGTGAACAATGGGTCTACGATTGGTACGGTATTCCTGCCGTAAGTCCGAAAAGAATTATGCAACAAATTGAACGGGCTACAGCAAATCATGATAAAGAATTAATCGTGAATATTAACAGCCCGGGCGGTTCTGTTTATGCAGCATCAGAAATCTATGCTCATATCAAGAAGTTCCCAGGTGATTCTGTTGCAGAAATTACAGGTGTATGTGCTAGTGCGGCTTCAATGCCTGCTTTAGCCACAAAACGAACTGTAATTGCCCCTGTTGGAGCAGTCATGATTCATAATGCTTCAGTAGTAGCGCAAGGAGATTACCGTGAAATGGAATCAATGAAACAGCTCCTTATCCAGACGAACGAAGCCATTATGCAAACTTATGTTGCAAAAACAGGGAAATCTGAAGAG
>JAVWKG010000157.1:0-5258 GCA_036638655.1 Lysinibacillus sp.
TTAGAAAATGTTTTTCGATTCGAAAATAACATAACAAATACGTTTGTTGCTGTGCTAACATGGAAAGACTGAGTTTCTAAGAATCGAAAGGATGTACATATGAAAATAAATCAATTAATTGCGAACAATATTAACAAATTAGATGCAGTGTTACCGGTAGATAAATCGTTAGGAATCGCTGGTTTGTCTGGGTCTGGCAAAACAACTTTTTGTCAAACAATTGGTGAAGAATCGAAGAAACGTCTCGTTTCTTTATTGCCAAAAGCTGAATATCAGTATTTGTTTCCTGCTATTATGGAAACGAATTTCAGTGCCATCAAGATGGAAGAAATGCCTTTAGTGCTTTTTCTCGGAAAATCATCAATCTCTTCCAATCCACGCTCTACAATTGGTACACATACAGGTGTATTTAAAGACATTCGTGTGACGCTTGCGGAAAAATTCGATCTGTCTCCAGAAGTCTTTTCATTTAATAATGAGTTAGGTTGGTGTCCAAGCTGTAAAGGACGCGGAACTACTAAAAATGTCGAATGCCCTAAGTGTGAAGGGAAGCGCTATAATCAAGACGTTCAGAAACATACGATTGAATTATTTGATAAGCCACATAGTATTTCCGATATTAACGACTTAAGCATTGAAACGATTCTTTCACTAGCAGAAGTATTAAATATTAGTGAAGGTAAACAACATATTCTAAAAAATATAATCAATATGAATATTGGTTATTTAACATTAAATCGAATTATGGGTACATTATCCGGTGGAGAGTTAACACGCCTGTACTTGGCAGAATTTATGGCATCAAGTGAAAATACTGTGATTATTATTGATGAAATTTCGGTGGGGCTTGATCACGAAACGCTACTGAAAATTTTAGAACAGATTAAACAATTGGGCTATAAAAACCAAATTTGGCTTATTGATCATTCAGACACAGTGCTCGATACAACAGATGAACAATTGTTCTTTGGACCGGGTAGTGGTAAATATGGCGGGAAAATTGTTGAGGAATCACCTCGTCCAAAACCTATCATCTGCGAACGAAATGAAGCAGTGACAACAGATTTCTATCAATTTAAAGAGCTTTACTGTCGTAATATTCAAATCGAAGAAATTCAGATTCCGAAAAACAGACTGGTAACTTTTACGGGTGAGTCTGGATGTGGTAAATCTACACTTGTTAATGACTGTATGGTTCAGGATTTTTTGAAGCGATATCCTAAAGATAAAATTGTCATGGTTGGACAAGAACGAAACCAATCGATTACAAGTCGGTCAACAGTTGCAACTTTTCTTGATATTAAAAGGAAACTTACAAAGTATAGTGAGGATATTGAAGATATTTTTGGACGCTCGATTGAAGAAATTATTGAGGAATTGCCAAATGAAGATATTGCTCATAGACGCTTGAGTTTATTGATCAAACTGGGACTTGGTTATTTGACGTTGGAAAGAAAAACGCAGTCCTTATCGACTGGTGAATTTCAATGTGTCCATTTAGTTTCTGAGCTGTTCACGAACTCTAAAAACCCAAATACGCTTTTTATATTTGACGAGCCTTCAAAAGGTTTATCACAAAATATATTAAATCAATTCATCGATAGTCTTAGGGATATTTTACAAGATGAATCAGTCTCAATTATTATGATTGAACATAATGCGTATATGCTAGAAAGCTCTGATTTTATCGCAGATTTTGGTAAAAGACAGCTTGCACCTGTAGCGCATTTGGATGTTGTTAGTCATGAAGACTATTATCGTCAAAAAAACAGTGAAGAACGAGTAGCTCCATTACAAATTTCTTCAACTATCAATCAAGAAAATGGCATTAACTATTTAAAAGAAAATCATATTGCCTATTTTAAAAATGCCGAAAACGTCTATAAGGGCGGGATTTTAAAAAGCTTATCATCAATGGCGCGTTTGATTTATGGTGAATACGAATCAGAAACGATTGCACCTGTCATCGCTATTGATTTAGAACGACACTTGTATAGTCAATATAGTTTCCTCTATGAAATGGGTGGCTTGATTAATCATATTGTGGCTGCACATCCGACCAATAAGGATGCAAGAAGCTTTGATTTCTATTATCAAGAAAATCATTGTCCATGTTGCTCGGGTCGCCGGGTAATTGAAAAATTTGATATTGATGTTGTTATTCAGGATAAAACCGTACCATTCTGGGATGGCCTACTTCATCCAGATGTGATGGAGGTATTAAAATACTATCAATATCCAAAATTGCAATTCCTTTTTGATGAGATTAAAAATGAGCTTGGTCAGGATATAAGTAAAAGTTATAATGACATGACAGAAGCTGAGAAACATACCTTCTTATACGGGTATTGGGAAAAGTCATTTTATGATAAAGCAGGTAAGGCGAGAAGGACTTGGGAAGGCTTTAATCTCATCATTGGGCGCTATATGTTCATATCGAAGTCAATTATTAAAGAGCAAATGAAAGAATCCAAAGAGATGATTACATGTCCAGTCTGTCAAGGAACCGTGCTAAACCATCATAAAAAGCTAAAATTTGGCGACATGGATATTCGTGAGATTATTCAGCAGCCTATTGATCAAGTGATGAAAACAGTAGGGGAGTTACCAATATTAGAAAAACTGAAGGCAATCGTCGGCGGTGATATGACGTTAACTGAAGAAGTCTCGCTGTTATCTAGAGAAACTCAGGTCGCTCTGAAAATGTTTGAACTTGAGCAAGGAAGTTTTGCCCATTATGAAGTGGTTTTACAAAATGCCCTACCATTCTGGAGCAGTATTAGCAGCAGTATCGAATCTATCAGCATGAATAATCACATTACTATTTGTGATTTTGATAATATAAATGAAACAAGAGAAACAATCATTGATAAGTATTTCACGAATGGAAAATACAAAAAACTTACTTATGTTTATGAAGCATTTGGTTTCAAAAAAATTGTCACGCAAATTAATAAGGTTAAAAAAAGTCATCAATGTCCTTTCTGTAAAGGGAAGAAGGTAATTTCAGAAGACGGACTCCATGAAGGCGTGCATAAATTATCGGTACCATGTGTTAGTTGTTATGAAAGTGGTATCAATGATGAAGGGCGTAAGGAAATGATCGAGGGCATTGACGTGCAAACCTGGTTAACCGGCAAAGTAAGTGATGTTGTTGACGAAAGTTTAATCACTGAGGCGGTCGCGAATATTCCTATTTTCAGTCGTATTCGTGAGTTGGATAAACGAGATATGATGTCCGTATATCAATGCCTTGAGGGACGAAATTGAAAGTTGACATATGAATAGCTCGTTTAAAATGAAAGATCGCACAAGTAGTTTATAGTTGTGCGATCATTTTACCGAGTTACTGTGCCTATGATATAATAAATATTTGATTACATAGAGGAGTTGAAGCGTATATGTTTAAACGAAATAAAGTATTATATTTAGTTTTTAGTCTGATGGCGGTAGTTTTTGTTTTGACGGGTTGTGGAAAAGCAACAGAAAATGATGGACAATCAGAAGAGAAGCCAGCAAAGAAATCGGCTGAAAGTACGAATTATTCCTCAGAAGTGAAAGAAAATCCAATTGTAACGATTACGATGAAAAATGATGAAAAAATTGTTATCGAACTAGAGCCGAAAACGGCACCAAATACGGTAGCTAATTTTATTTCCTTAATCGAAGATGGTTTTTATGATGGACTTATCTTCCATCGAGTTGTCCCTGACTTTATGATCCAAGGGGGAGACCCATCAGGAAACGGCTCAGGTGGACCAGGGTATGCTATTGAAGGTGAATTTTCTAGTAATGGTTTTGAAAATAATTTAAAACATGAACGTGGTGTCATTTCAATGGCACGTACGAATGTTCCAAATTCTGCTGGCTCTCAATTTTTTATTATGGTAGAAAAATCATCAAATCTTGACGGAGATTATGCTGCTTTTGGGAAAGTATTAGAGGGTATGGAAACAGTAGATGCTATCGTTGACGTTGAGCGAGATGGTGAAAAGCCGTTAAAAGATCAGCAAATGAAAAAGGTCGAAGTAGATACGAAGGGCTTTGACTATCCTGCACCAAAAGTACAAAAATAAAGGGTTAATCAGTTACAGAGTTAAAAAGGAACACGCGAATGTTTGAAAAACAGATGCGTGTTCCTTTTTAAAAGGGATAAACTTATTATTTTAAATTTAATTTTTCAACAGCGGTATATCCTGCTTGAATAGCACCTTCCATAAAGTTTGGAAATTTGAGCGCTACTTCACTAGTTGCAAATACAACATTTTCATACGGTGTTCTTAAAATTTCCGGCGCACCGATGAGGCCGCCAAATTTCACCTTCGCACTATATCCGCCGCCACAATAAGGGTGATTTACCCAAACACTTTCCTGAATGTCAGTGTAGCTAAGTGCAATTTCCCCAAAGTAGCACTCAAGTAATGCAGTCGCTTTTTGTAGGCGAGTCGTTGTATCAAGGTTAGCAAATTCCTGTTGTTCCTCATCAACCAAGGACAATTTTAAGCGTGCAACACTTGTATAAATAACCCCATGAAGAGGCTGTTTATCCTGCCAAAATTTTCGAGGGTAAAGCCAAGTGATTTTAATAATTGCTCCATCCACATAGCTTTGAAGCGCTGGCATAAAGTGCGTTTTCAACGATTCGCTAAATTGAATTCGGCTAGCAATCGTTGGAGGGACCGCAATAATGACTGCCTGTGCATAAAACGCTTGCTTCTTCGTAAGAACCTCATATCCATCATTTACCTTGTAAATAGCTGTAACAGGATGATTGGTGTAAAGCTGCACTTGAAAAAGGGAAGCAAGATAATGAGTCAGCTCTTTAAATGGTTTTGCTCCTTGAAGAAGTAGATCATTTTGCTCCGATAGATAACGATTACTACTTTCCAATGATGCGATTGCACTTGCTTGTGAAGGGTGTATATTTAAAATTTCACAAAAATAACTTTCAATAATGCGACGTTCCTGTTCATTCGTTATACCCTTTTCATAAAGGGCTTGTAGTGGAACATCTTCAGATAAACGGTTGTCTTCTATGGCGTGGAGTTTATGAAAAATCGGAGTGACATCTAGTTTCCGTTGTTCGTCTACTTCTATCGATTCGCTGTCTAGTGCAGTTTCTACAACGGGGATGTTTGCTTCGCTTAATAGCTGATTGAATGCATGCATATCATCATTAATAAATTGAGGACCTAATTCAAAATAATGTCCATTGTCATGTGTGATGGAGTCAATCTTACCCCCAACACGTTCAGTCG
>JAVWKG010000158.1:0-5154 GCA_036638655.1 Lysinibacillus sp.
AAGGCCTGATTCCCATACTTCAAATTGTACAATTGCATCGTCAATATTTTTGTCACCTTGTACGACATGTGCTGCTAGTTCAATTTCTTCGTTCACTTTTAATACTTCAGGTGTTAAAATTTCTACCTCCACCATTTTTGGAATCTCCATTTCCTTAGGTGGTTCTCCTGCTCCCTTTTCCCCACATCCTACTAATAGTGCTGAGGTAGCTACTAACGCTACTAACCATTTCTTCATGTCTTATTCCTCCATTAAAGGCATCTTAATAGTAACCGTTGTGCCTTTTTCTATTATACTTTCTATCGAGATAGAAGACGCCAGTTGTTTCACTAATTGCTCAACAATTGACAAGCCTAACCCACTACCTCCATCAGCTCGACTTCTCGCTTTATTGACGCGATAAAAACGCTCTGTTACATGGTGTAAATCTTCTGTTGGAATACCAATTCCATAGTCTCTTACCGTCACTTGCGCATATGCATCCTTCTCTATTGCCACAATTTCTATAACAGAGCTTGCATGAGAATAATTAATCGCATTTTCTAAAATATTTATAAAAATTTGTTTTAGTTTTACTTCCTCTGCATTCACGATTAACAAGTCATCAACGACAAGCTGTAAGTCAATTTGTTTGGCTGCCGCTTTATGCGTCAAAATCTGTACAATTTCACGTAATGTTTCTGCTAAAGGTATTGGATATAATTGTACTTCTTCTTGTTTATTAGTAGTACGCGCTAATTGTAATAGCTCATTTGTTAATCGTTCCATTCGATTCGCTTCTCGTACAATAAGCTGAATCGTTTCCTCTTGCTGTTGCGGCGCTATAAAACCATTTTGTATCGCTTCACTATAACCTTTGACATAACTAATCGGTGTACGCAATTCATGTGATACTGTTGCAAGAAATGTTTTTTGTGCTTCGTCTTCACGTTGAATTACTTCTGCCATTTCATTAAATGTTTGCTTTAGCTTACCAATCTCATCACTTGAATTAACTGGCACACGTGTTTCGTAATTTCCTAGCGACATATTTTCTACCGCCATCTGTAGCTCGTTTAGCGGTCGCATTATATGATGAATACCTTTATAAACGAAAAAGCTTATTATTAATAAGAAAATAAGTGCACTTACTAGCAGCAGTAGCACTTCCTGGCTTGCTAGCTCACTAATTTTAGCAAGCGGGAAGTAAATGTAGACGATTCCTTCCAAGCGATTTTGATCGACTAAAGGTATCACGACAGATATTAATTGCCTGTCAAAACGAGGTTCATAGCCAATTTTTTCGACGTATTGCCCAGCTAATAGCTTCTTTCTTTCCTCTGGTCCAATTAATGTGTCGTAATCAATATCAAAGGGTACACATGCACTTAATTCACGCGGATTGCGCACTGCAAAAACATTTAAATTTGAATAATCATTATACGTTTCAATATCTTCAATAAATGCATCTGTCACTTTGCCTCCGTCATACATCGTTTGGAGCTTTGTCCCGATCTCAATCATCGAGCTCGCTGTATCTTCTACATAAAGCTGTTCATAAAGGAAATCTGATAACACATACATGAATATAACGGTTATCAATAAAAAAGCAAATATCAGGAGCCAAATACGCGTAGAAATCTTTCTCATACTATTGGCTCAAAGCGGTATCCTACACCCCATACAGTTTGTATATGCTCGGCCGCATCCTCCCCAAGCTTTATACGTAATGTTTTTATATGCGTATCGACTGTCCTTGTCCCTCCTGCATAATCCAAATCCCAAATACGCTCCAACAATTGTTCACGAGAATATACGCTACTTGTATTTGTCATAAATAAATGAAGTAAGTCAAATTCTTTTAAGGTGAGTGGCACCACTTTATCTGCTACAAAAACCTTTCGAGCCACTTCATCTAACTTGATAGCCCCTGATAGTAAATACTTTTGGTAGGTAGATGCAATGCTGACACCGCTTCGTCTAAGAACTGCATGTATTCTTGCTACTAGCTCATCAATCGTAAATGGCTTGACCATATAATCATCACCACCAAGTGTTAATCCTCTTACCTTATCCTCATTTGCATCCCGTGCAGTCAAGAAAATAATTGGCACTTCAGACATGGCACGGATGCTTTGACATACTGAAAACCCATCCTCATTTGGCATCATCACATCAAGTAAAACGAGGTCAATCTTTTCTTGTAATAAAATATTATATGCTTCTGTCCCGTTAGCAGCTTTGTACGTTTTGAACTTCGCATGAACGAGCATCATATCAATTAAATTACGCATATCTTTTTCATCATCTACTATTAATACGGTTGTCACGAATGTTCCTCCCTAACTAAAAGCTGAAATGGACCTTCCCCTACATCGATTGTTTGTACCACCTGACCATCCTTTATAAAAAATAATGCATGATCATCATAACCTGCTACAACAATATATTCCTTAAATTGATTGACTACAAAAGGATTTGCGCCAATCTCCATATGCCATTTTATTTCACCGTTGAAGTCAGCCACATACAATTCGTTTTGCCCATGACTAACTACTAGTACTTCATCTTTCGCCTTTGTTAATCCGACTGGCATTAATGGTGTGTCAATCACACCTATTTGCTCACCAGTACTCAAATCAAGACGCTTCACATTAGCATTTGGCTTACTTCCTTCACCATGCCCTCCAAGCCATAGCTCATTACGCTCCTCTATTATAGCGATCCCATTTGAAGATTTATCAATTGGCCACTGCTCTTCAACCTTCAAACTATCCACATCTAATACGGACAAATCCGTATCTTTGTAATTCACAACATATAATTTATCTCCATTTGCCTCCATAGACATCGGGTAATTGCCTAACTTTTGTGTGGCGATTTGTAGCCCATTTTTATCAAAGCTTGTAATCGTATTTGTTTTACTATTTGTCATAAAAATTGTGTCGTGTGCTTCTGCGTAATAGGCATTCGTTACCCCAACACCCGTTTTGAATTGCAAAATTAGTTTACCCGTATCAAGTGCATACATGTCTGCTTTTTCTAATTGATTGCCATAAAGAAGAACATGCTGATGATCGATTAATATCGCACCTGTATAGCCTTTTTCAAATTGCCAAGATGCAAATACCTCCCCTTTTTGATTGATAAAATCAAGTGAGGGCTGCAATATATTTAAAGAAGCGATAAACGCTTTTTCTTTTGCTATTGGCACGAAGGATTTCTCTGAACAACCAGCTAACAATAGTAGCTGCACGACAGAAAAAATGATTATTATCCATTTCTTCAAAGTCATCACCTCTATACTCTAATAATACTTCATATTTGTGAAATAAAAGTGAAACTTAATTAGTAAATTTATGAACCTTCTTCACAGTCATGTACTTTTGTTTAAGCAAAATCTCCCCCTTTACATATGCTATATACATATATTAAGGGGGAATTATATGATTTCTATTTGCTTATGTATGATTGTAAAAAATGAAGAAGACGTTATTGGCAGGTGTCTGGAATCGGTAAAAGATTTAGTTGATGAAATTAATATTGTAGACACCGGTTCCACGGATAATACAAAGAAGATTGTTGAATCGTTCACTGACCGTATTTTTGACTTTCAATGGATAGATAATTTTGCGGCAGCGCGAAATCATTCCTTTCAACAAGCTACAAAAGAATACATCCTTTGGCTAGATGCTGATGATGTTTTCTCTGCTGAGGATCAAGAAAAGTTTAAAGCATTGAAAGAGTCTTTAACAACTGATATTGATGCCGTATCTATGAACTATAATTTAAGTTTTGACGAAGAAGGAAATGTTAGTTCTTCATTAAGAAGATATCGTTTAGTAAAACGTGAAAAACAATTCCAATGGATAGGAGCTGTACACGAATATTTATCTGTTGGTGGCAACCTTTATAATAGCGATGTTGCAGTAAGTCATTTACCACTAAGCCATGACCACAATCGTAATATTGAAATTTACAATCAATTAGTGGAATCTGGTGAAGAATTGTCGCCACGTGATACCGTCTATTATGCAAATGAACTTGTTGATCATGCTCAGTATGACAAGGCCATTTTTTACTATGAACAATTTCTAACGTCTAAATTAGGTTGGGTTGAAGATAACATCCGATCTTGCTTTAGACTTGCAGATTGTTATTCACATTTAAAAGACAAGGAAAATTACTTATCTTCTATCTTACGGAGTTTTGAATATGATATTCCACGCCCTGAAGCTTGTTGCAGACTCGGTTATTACTTCATGGAGCAGTTTAAAAATCACGAAGCCATTCATTGGTATGAGCAGGCGCTTTTAGTAAAACAAAACCCCCATTCACCTTTCCAAAATAATACTTTCACAACTTGGTTACCACATCTACAATTATGTGTCCTATACGATCGATTAAAACAATATGACATAGCTCAAGCGCATAATGAACTTGCAGGAACATTCAAGCCAAACGATGCAAAAGTACGATACAACAGAGATTACTTCGCTCGTATTTTAAAAAAGGAAGAGGATGAAGAAGAAGTTCATTAAAGATCCCTTCTTACTTCAATGTTTACAGGTATACCATCTCTGGTATGCCTATTTTTTTGTCTATTCCACATATACATCCAAAACTCTCCTCAATATAGAAGTCACTTTATTTATTATGTTAAGTATTTGCCACTAGGCTATACCATTTAAAATGATTTTTTTTGCTGAACTTCTTTAATTTCCCTATTTCGTTTTTTGTAACTTTTTATTATTCGAATAGTTAATTGTCGGCTGAGGGTGCACTATCCACTGAATAGGATAGAGAAGAAAGGAGGTGAGACAATGAATTTTGAAAATTTCTTCGAGCATAATAGCTGCGATACATGCGGTAATAATAATCAGCAATTTAGAAAGGCTATCAAGGCAATTGAAATTCCAAATGACCATTGGTACAGACCTATAATCGGACCTACTGGGGCTACCGGCGCTACTGGTAACACTGGGGCTACTGGCGACACTGGCGCTACTGGTAACACTGGGGCTACGGGCGCTACTGGTGACACGGGAGCTACTGGTGACACGGGAGCTACTGGTGATACTGGAGCTACTGGCGACACGGGCGCTACTGGTGATACCGGCGCTACTGGTGACACGGGCGCTACTGGTGATACCGGCGCTACTGGTGATACCGGCG
>JAVWKG010000159.1:0-5027 GCA_036638655.1 Lysinibacillus sp.
TCGTTTTTTTGTTTGTATAAAATAATATTTTCGGGTCCTCCTGGGGACTTTTGAATAGCCTGCGGGTCTCGCGAGGCCCAGAAACGGTCTAGATATAATTGAAAAAAGAGTGTTCCTTCCGTCCTAAAAGGGAAATCGAAATTATTGTTAGCGAATGAGGTGAGAAAATTGGAGACAGTCAAAACGAAAGTAGACGAGCGGACAATTGTAAATACAAAGACGCTATCAAAAATGTTTAATATGACTGAGCGAAATGTGAGGAACTTAGTTGCTGAGGATATCATTGGTCGAGTTGGTCATGGTCGCTACGATTTGATTGACTCAGTTAGCCGATATATTACCTTTTTAAAAATGGCGTCCGATGGATTGGATGGCGCAGCTGTTGAGGAGTCACTTGAATATGAAAAGTGGCTGCACGAAAAGGCAAAGCGTGAGAAAGCAGAGATTGAGCTGGCACATATTAAGAAAGAGATGCATAAGTCCGGTGAGGTTGAGAATGTACTCAATCATATGGTGATGGCGTTTCGTTCGAAAATGTTGTCGATGCCGTCGAAGGTTGCTTTGCAGTTAACGACTATAGATGATGCTAACCAAATAGAAGTTCTTCTAGAGAAGGATGTCCATCAAGCGCTAAAAGAATTATCTGAGTACGATCCTTCGATGTTCTTTGCTGAGGACCCAGAGGACGATATGGAAATTGTAGGTGAGAATGATGGTACAGAAACAAACGACGCGTCTACTCAGTAGGATTGCTTCATTAGTTGCACCACCTCCTAAGTTAACAGTTTCAGAATGGGCTGATACGCATCGAGTGCTATCGAAAGAATCGTCTGCAGAGCATGGTAAGTGGAATACAGACCGAGCTCCATACCAACGTGAAATAATGGATGCGGTAAATGACCCTGAAACGGATGAAATTGTTGTTATGTCTTCAGCACAAGTTGGTAAGTCGGAGATATTAAATAATATCATTGGTTATCACATCGATTATGATCCTTCTCCTATGTTATTAATGCAACCAACTTTAGAAATGGCAGAGGCTTATTCGAAGGACCGTATTGCAGCAATGATTAGGGACACGCCTAACTTGTCCAAGAAAGTGAACGACCCAAAAGCGAAGGACGGTAACAACACGATTTTGCAAAAGAAGTTCCCTGGTGGACATTTGACAATGGTCGGTGCAAATTCGCCAGCATCATTAGCTTCGCGTCCAGTTCGAATCATACTTGCCGATGAGGTAGACCGTTTCCCAGTTTCAGCTGGTACTGAGGGTGACCCATTAAACTTAGCCCAAAAGCGAACAAAAACGTTTTGGAATTATAAATGGATAGCCGTTTCCACTCCTACAATAAAAGGCGCTTCACGTATTGAATCAGAATATGAAGAAAGTACGATGGAACAATGGTGTGTATCCTGTCCAAGTTGCGGTGTTTTTCAGCCTTATAGTTGGCCACAAATAAGATTTGAAAATGTGATGATGGAATGTGTGAGCTGTAAGGAGCAACATGCAGAAATAGAATGGAAAGCGCGTCCTGGTAAGTGGATAGCCCGTCATCCAGAACAGAGAAAACGTGGGTTCCATTTGAATGCGCTTGCTTCTCCTTGGGAAAAGTGGTCCAAAATCATTGAAGAATTTAAGAAAGCAAAAGCGAAAGGTCTTGAAACGCTAAAAACGTGGATTAATACGACGCTTGGCGAATCATTTGAGGAACGCGATGATGATCAGCAACATGAAAAGTTAATTTCGAGACGTATTCGATATGAATGCGAAGTTCCATTAAACGCGCTTGTTTTGACTGCAGGTGTTGACGTACAAGACGACCGTTTGGAAGTTGAGGCAGTCGGATGGGGCTTGGATGATGTTACATGGGGAATTAGCTATAAAATTTTCTATGGTGATCCTGGGCAATCCGCAGTTTGGAATCAGTTAGATTCATTTTTACAAAAGGACTTTATTCGAAACGACGGTGTGCGCTTAATCATATCTTCTGTCTGTGTGGATTCTGGTGGTCACTTTACGAGCGAAGTATACGATTTCTGTAAGGAACGAGAGCATCGTCGTGTATTTGCTATTAAAGGTAGGGGTGGCAATGGTGTTCCTTTCATTAATAAGCCATCAAAAGTTGGTCGCCAGAATGTGCATTTATTTACATTGGGCGTTAATGAGGGCAAAGACACGATTTATGCCAATTTAAGAAATGAATTTGAGGATAAGCCTGGTTATTGCTTTTTCCCTGTTGAGCAGGAGAAAGGATATGACGAGGCTTATTTTGTTGGTTTGACCGGTGAGTATAAGCGTGTTCGCTGGGTTGGCGGTCAGCCCAAACACGATTGGGTAAAACGTAGCTCGAATATACGAAATGAACCACTAGATTTACGGAACTATGCGATGGCAGCATTCCGGATATTAAACCCTGACCTTAATTATTTGGCAGAGAATAATTTGACTGGAAATGTATTTAATCAGGCGACTAAACGAAGGAAAAAACGTCGTAGGGGCGTTTTATCGAAAGGAGTGTAGTGTATGGCTTTTACAGTTGCACAATGCAATGAACGACTTCAAATTTGGCTAGATGCAGAGGCAGCTATTGCGAGCGGGCAAAGTTACATGATTGATAATCGTCGTTTGGAACGTGCAAATTTAGCACAAGTTCGTGAGCAAATAAAGTTTTGGCAGAAAGAACTGAACAAAGCAGATGCAGCTGCTAATGGTCGAAGTAGACGTAGAACTATGCGCATAGTACCACGTGATTTGTAAAGGGGTGATAAAAATTGAATATGCTTGAACGAACGTTTGCTGCTATTGCACCAAGAACTGCAGTAAAGCGTGCTGTAGCCAAAAAGCAGCTTGATGTGCTCAATACAGGTTACTCAAACAGTGGAGCGAGTAAGCGTAAAAAATCGATGCTTGGATGGATTTTTAAAGGTGGATCAACAAAGGAAGATATTGACGACAATTTAGAAACACTTCGCCAACGTTCGCGTGATCTATTTATGAATACACCGTTGGCAACTGGGGCATTAAAAACGATTCGTACCAATGTAGTCGGCTATGGATTGGTCTTAAATAGTCAAATTGATCATGAATTTTTGGGTTTGACAGAACAGCAGGCTGATGAATGGGAAACCGTGGTTGAACGTGAATTTAGTCTATGGGCAAATTCATTAATGTGTGATGCTATGCAGATGCACAATTTTTACGAATTACAACAAATTTCTTTTTTATCTGCTTTGGCTAGCGGTGAAACATTTGTATTAATGCCATATCGAGCACACAAAGAACATTGGTATAGCTTACGGGTCCAATTAATTGAAAGTGATCGTATATCTAGCCCAAGTGGTGCAAGTAAGCAAATTGTTAACGGCATTGAGTTGGGTAATTTTGGCGAGGTAGCAGCTTATCACATATGTAATGTGCATCCATTAGCGTCAGATGCGAGTAAAAAGCAATGGGTTCGTGTTGAAAAGTTCGGTAAATTAACTGGGCGACAAAATGTCCTTCACCTTATGGAATCCGAACGACCGGAGCAAAGACGCGGAGTGCCATTACTAGCACCAGTTATTGAAAGCTTAAAGCAATTAGATCGTTATAGCGAGGCTGAATTAACAGCTGCTCTAGTTTCTTCATTAATGACTGTGTTTATTGAAACAACTGATGAAGAAGATGGATCTGGGCCTGTAGTTGGAGAAGGCGTTCATGAAGATGACCAAATTGACCAAGCAGATGAAACGACTGTTGAGTTAGCACCAGGTTCGGTAATTGCACTGAATCCAGGAGAAAAAGCCAATGTTTCAAACCCAGCTCGTAATAATACGGCATTTGACCCGTTTGTAACAGCAATTTTGAGACAAGTAGGAGCAGCGCTTGAATTGCCGTATGAAATTTTAGTAAAGCATTTTACATCAAGCTATTCTGCATCGCGCGCGGCTTTACTTGAAGCATGGAAAATGTTTAAAATGCGCCGTCAATTTATCGCTACTCGCTTTTGTCAGCCTATTTATGAAGAATGGCTAACAGAGGCTATTTTAATTGGTCGTATTCACGCCCCAGGTTTTTTAGATGATCCATTAATTCGCAAGGCTTATTCACAGTCGGAGTGGAATGGACCATCGCAAGGGCAACTAGATCCACTGAAAGAAGTAAACGCAGCCATTAAGCGAGTTGATGCTGGATTTAGCACCCGTGCTCGTGAAACAGTGGAACTTACAGGTGGGGACTTCTGGCGCAATCATTATCAACGTGTTAGAGAAGAAGAGGCTCGTCGTGCGGCAGGGTTGGATATTGAATACTTGGGAGCTACACTTGAAAAGGAGGTGAAAGAGGAAGTTGGCAAAGATTGATATACGTGGAGCTATAGTTCCTGATGGAGAGCAATGGATTTATGATTGGTACGGTATTCCTGCTGTTAGTCCGAAACGAATTATGCAACAAATTGAAAGGGCAACTGCTAATCATGATAAAGAGTTGGTAGTAAACATTAATAGTAATGGCGGTTCTGTTTTTGCAGCGTCTGAAATTTATACTCACATCAAGAAGTTTCAGGGTGATTCTGTGTCAGAAATTACAGGTGTTTGTGCAAGTGCTGCATCAATAGTTGCTACAGGGACAAAACGTACAGTTATTGCCCCGGTAGGCGCGGTGATGATTCATAATGCATCAGTAGTTGCGCAAGGTGACTATCGCGATATGGAAGCCATGAAACAGCTTTTAATTCAGACTAACCAAGCAATTATGCAGACGTATATTGCTAAAACAGGGAAAACCGAAGAGGAATTGAAGCAAATGATGGATGCAGAAACATGGATGAATGCTCAACAGGCATTAGAACATGGTTTTGTTGATGAAATTATGTTTGCTAACGAAATTCCTATTACTGCATCTGGTACGGATGTAAATGATAATGGGGTGTTGCCTAAAGAAGTAATCGATAAAATGCGCAACCTTTTGGCAAGTGATCCAAACATTTTAGTGAAAAACATTGCTTCGACAGGCGTTCCGAAAGAGCCGGAAGCGAAAGGAGATTCGG
>JAVWKG010000160.1:0-5015 GCA_036638655.1 Lysinibacillus sp.
TGAGGCATTGATTGGTGTCACAGAAGTATCTAGCGTATCACTTGCCCATACAAGAGTGGAAGATGAAGTAAACACCTCTTTTTATACGGTTGGGGTAGAAAACGATGCTCTTGTAAAAAGTCGCTATCATTTTTCAGAGAATTTAACGCCAAAAGACGTCGTGATTTCTGAAAATATTGCTCGTCTTTTCAATAAAAAAGTTGGGGATTCCATGCAAATTACGTTCAATAAAAGCATAGATGATTCGGCTCAAAATGATATAAGTGATTTCATCATAAAAGAAATTGTTCCACCTATTAAAGGAACAGAAAGCTCAAATATCATTCTTCTGCAAAATGATGTGTTGAAAACGTGGATGAATGGTAGCGACGCACAAACAGCCGGTATGTTTACGCTCATTAAAACGGAAGACAATGTTGCCACTTCTGTCGGAAAAGAAATTAAATTGCTAGATGGCACATTACGTGTGGATGTTGCGAGTGATTTAGATTTCTATAAAAGGAATTTGCAAGCATTGATGATTTTTATGATTGTCCTTTCGGTATTTATTTTACTTATTTCAAGTGTATTGCTGCTGTCAACATTCCAGCTATTATTTTACAAAATTAAAGAACAGCTCATGGTATTGCGTGCACTTGGCGCGACAAAAAAGCAAGTGGGACTTATTGTTCAACAGCAATTATCACTCATTGTAGGCTTTGGTGTGTTGTTAGGTACGACCATTAGTTTATTCGTCATTAAAAGTTGGCTACCCCAGTTAATTAGCCTGTTGAAATTACCAAATGCTAAAACGGACCTGCCTTTTGTATTTATCGTGATGATAGCGGTTGTTAGTTTTGCTATCCTTCAACTTATTACACAGTGGCAAGTACACAAGAGTGCAAGTCTATTACCTTTGCAAATTGCCACTGAGAATGAAAACTTAAGCCGTCATTGGACAAAATGGAAAACAATTGTTGTAAGTGGCGTTGCAGTCATTGCCCTACTTTTGTTTTTAAATTCCCAAATAGTCGGTAATAGCACTGGGCAAGGTGCGTTAATGATTTTAATTGGTACACTTCTTGTCAGCGGTATTTTACTTTATATGATGCCGTATCTCTTTACAGCGCTTTTAAATTTTGCGTTGAAACCCATTCGCACTACACTCGGAAAAGAAGCGTTTTTAGCGTGTCAACAACTGATGCCACAAGTACGCAAAAATATGCCGATTGTGCTGAGTATTATTGGTTTAATGGTCATTCTCATATTCGGTAGCACCCTATTTAAAACAGTTCAGCAAAATGATCAGTCCTATATTAATGATCAATATGAAACGTCGATTAAAATAGACAATGAATTAGATGATCCAACGATTACACCTGCTTTAATAGATGAAATTGAATCATTGCCGAGTGTATCTTATGCCTTTGCCCGAAGTAACCATGCCCCTATCGCATTACATTTCGGGAATGAATGGGAATCTAACAATTTTATCACGTTGGATGTTCAAAAATATATTCAATTAGATAAGCTAGATCCGGTGAAAGGTGATTTGGAAAATGGCTTGATTATTACTGAACGCTATGCAAAAAAACATCAATTAGCTGTTGGGGATCGTTTGCCAGCAGGCACTTATGATTTTGAAACACAGATGGATATTCCAATCGGTGAATTACAAATCATTAGTATTACGTCTATTCCTATCGATTATGCTGATTTAATGGTGGATTGGTCATCTTTCCTGACAAGCACTGATAGAACAAGTATTACAGAAATAATGGTAGAAGCAACAGATACGAAGCAGGCACTTACAGAGCTTGCCTATTTAGAAGAGCGTTGGCCAGCACTAAAATTCACCGATAAAGCGGCTATTATTGAACAGTCCAATGAGTTGTTCTTCCAGCGATGGAGCCTATTTGTTGGCGTCTTTGTCATCCTAATCGCTGCAACCTGCCTTGGCGTACTGCAAACATTGCTGCACTCGGTTTACGCAAAACGTGGTGATTATGCTATTCAACGACTAATCGGTCTTTCACCAAATGGATTGATGAAACTTATTTTGACGCAAGTTTTGTCATTCGTGCTCTATGGGCTAACAGTTGGAACATTTCTCGGTCTACTGTTAACACGATTGATGGCCTTTATTGACGAGAACTCACCCATATTTTACGATTTCTTCACACTAGGCATCACTAGCCTCGTCTTTTTACTAGCAACACTCATTGTCTTCACCTTACAAGGCTACTGGATTAGTCGTAAAAAATTAGCAAACGAAGTAATAGAACTATAAGTAAATACCCCCAAGTGGCAACGTAGAATTGTTGCTACTTGGGGGTATTTCGTTAATATTTAAAAGTCTGGATGGATTCTTGCAAATCAATGGCCATTTTTGCTAGATGTGTTGAAGCTGCAGCTACTTCTTCCATCGCAGCATTTTGTTCCTCTGAGGAAGCGGCTACACTATGGACATTACTACTTGATTGCTTTGATACATCACTAATATAATCAATTTCTTTCACTAAAATTTCAATATCTTTGTGAATCGCGCGGATTGCTGCTGTTACAGCTTCTGCTTGTATCTGTACATCATCAATGGCGTCGTCAATTTGCAAGAAATTATCTCTTGCCACATTCACTTTCTCAAGTCCAACCGTTACAGAATCACCGTTATTCATCATATCGTCTTCAATGATTCGCGTGCTATCTGTAATTTCCTTCACGACTTTTTCGATATCCACTGCGGCTAAATTCGATTCATCTGCCAGCTTACGTACTTCATCTGCAACGACTGCGAACCCTTTACCATGTTCCCCACTTCTAGCCGCTTCAATCGATGCATTAATCGCTAGTAAGTTCGTTTGTGTCGCAATATCTTTAATCACTTTCACTGCTAATGCAATTGCCCCTGTGTTATCATCTAAATCTTTGACACGCGTACTTAACGCTTGCGTATTGTCTGAAATGACATCCATTTGACTGATAACATTGCGAACAGAAGCCCGGCCAGACCCCGCCATATTTTTTGTCGATACTGTTGAGGTATTCACGCTTTCAATGCTACTGGAAATTTCATTCATCTTCTTTAAAATATGTGCAGACAAACTTTTTACATCTGTCGTTAAAGTATCTTGCTTTTCAATACCTTGTGAAATATCTTGGATAGATTCCGTGACAACTTCTGTCGCCTGTGTCACTTCAAGGCTACTTGCTGTCAGTTGCTCTGAAGTTGCAGCAACTTGTTCAGAAGAATCACCTACTTGTTTCATTGTATGTCGTAGTTTTTCAGCCATTTTATTAAACGATTCGGCTAATTGAGCAAACTCATCTTTCGTTTTAAAATGTAAGCTCGTTTGTAGATTCCCCTCTGAAAATTCATCCATCTTTTCAGTAATTTGTTCCACATTTTTTGCCACACGTCTACCGAAAACTGTTGCAATGATTAGACTAATAATAAATGCAATGACTATTAACACACCAATCTCCTTAGCACTCACGGACCCCCTAGATTTCGTTTCCTCGATGTTCAACACCATTTGCTCATTTTCGGCAGTAGCCATTGTTTTACCAAATACAACAAGCTTTTGAGAACCTTCTCCAAGGACTGGTAGTGCCGCTTGTTGTGCTTCTTCTTTTTGCCCCGCTTGATAGAGTGGCACAATTTGTTCATCAATTGGTGTTTCCCACTCACTTAATTGCCCTAAAAATTTCTCAAAATCAGCATTACTATAACCCAGTTTGGCAATGCGATCTATTGAAGTATGTAATGTTTCTCGAATTTCATAGTGGTTTGCAAGCATTTCTTCTTTTCCGTATAACATATAGCCACGAATCGCAGCATTTGCCCTTACAGTTTGAAATGAAATATCGTTATATAAGTATATTAATTCGGTATCTTTCTCAATTTCCACTAATGTTTTGTTATTAACACTTAAAAAATACATAGCAATCGTAGATATTACTAACAAAAATACTAACACAACACCAAAAGCGATTTGAAGTTTACCTTTCACAGTCAATCTCATTATATTCTCCTCGATTCAAATATCCTTTTCCATAGCACAATTTCCTATTGAGTATATAATATCCAATCCATTTCTCCTACTAAACTAACAATTTTAAAGCAAAAATGGTGTCTAAATTCCGACAAAAAAACAATGTTCTCAAACCTATCTTGACTTTAATAATTTCATCTAAAATAAAACAAGCCTATCGTCAATTTGCGAGAGACTTGTTTGTTCTTAGTAATTATTATAGAAGCTTCTCGTAAATCGGTCTTTCTATTTTTGTTTGGCTAGGTGACTGTCCTGCCAGTTTTTATAAACCTGATCTACAAACTGCCACTTCTCTTCCTTTTCAAATACAACATCATTAAACTTCATCGCACCTACTGAAAAAGTTTCCAAATTATCGTCTACGACAAACTGTACAATAGCATAGCCTTCATCCCCGGTTGCAACCGCATTTCCCGACAGTTCAACAACATGTTGTCCTGTTTTAGCTTCATAGTAACGCCAATAAGGTTCTTCAAAGTAACGATTGAAGGCATCACTGACTTTGACATGCGTGGCATTAGTGACATACCCATTTTTAACAGCATCAATATATTCATTTTCCGTTATATCTGCCTTTGCATTGAAAACAACGCCAACAAGCACGCCCATAAAAACAACACAAACAAATATTCTTACATGTACACCTAAAGGCAATGTCATCACGTCCCCTTTATATAAAAAAACATCATTTCCAATATAATACCACTAAAAACGAACGCGAAACAGAATATTTTTACTTAAAGTAGATTTTTCGAACCTTAAAGAGAATTAAACAACCATGAATATATCATTTGAATTATTCAATATTTTATCAGGTGTGGTGATTAGAGGAATATTAGAATGTGATTATATTCTACACTTCAATATGCCACCGCATTTTGTTAGTTGATTGTAGCGGAGGGGTGCTCGACTCCTGCGGGATTAGCGAGTAAAGGAACGAAGGCTAAAAGCGTCACGTCCTGTGACAACGCCTTCGTGACCAAC
>JAVWKG010000161.1:0-5015 GCA_036638655.1 Lysinibacillus sp.
GGTTGTGGATTCATGCTACTCAGCACATCCTGATATTCCACGACCAGTTCAATGGCATGATTATTTAACCGTTCCCCTTCAATTAAAAATAGACCATACGCAATAATTGCGTTATGCTCTTTTTTAAAGATCGCCTCTTGAAAAAGCATATAGGAAAGCAGCGTTCTTTCCTTTTCGTTCAGTGCCAAATTACCACTTGACCAATTCGCTTGCAACGCATCAATACATTTTCTCAACTTTAAAAAATGGCGTCTTCCACTTGTAAAATGGGTCCGTACATTTAGCAAATGAAGTTGTTTTAACGCGTGTGAACGAGGATTTTCATCATCGATTTGTTGAACTAATTTATGAATAATCGATGCCGTACGATTCGCGGTTACATATTGTAGAAGCTGCTGTTTCAATATTCCCATCAATTCAAGCGGGCGCTCCATTTTCAGTAATGGTACTTGCAAAAATAGAGAATAAATCTTTTTCGCCAATACATATCGCCAAAATGGAGCGTATTGCGAATAAATAGGTTGCACAAGAAATTGCTCATTGACTTTATACACATAAATTTTATCGAGCCCATTTTTTAACTTAGATTCACCTATCGGTTTTGAAAAGAGCTGTTCAATAAATTGTTCAAAACTCATTTCACCATGAATATGTAAAGAATTAAATAATTGCTGCCTGTTTTTTGGGTTATCGAAAAATTGTTGCACCTTTTCATTTGCCACCTCAACATTAAATTGGGCCTCCTGAAAGGTATCATCAAAAAATAATTTCGCTTTTCCCCAATAGTTTTTAATCAGTTGAAAGCAAAATTGTTCCGCTTGGTCTTGGTCAATCAAAAATTGTGAACTAGGTAATGTAACGCCCCAACTGCTTTGATGTATTTGGTCGGCTGGGAATTGCTCTAGGCATATTCTTTCTAAGCTTTCCCCTGTCAGTCCTTTGGTTACTTGAAGTAGCTGCTCATCAAATGATAGCAACAATCAAATCCCTCCCCTTTGCTTTTTAGAATACTTCATTATCATTTATGTTACTGAACGAATTGCTTTCGGTAGAACAAAGCGCTGGCACGTCTTTGGTGTATGATGCGGCCGAATTGTTTATTCGCCTCCTGTTCATCACCGTTCAAATTGGTTTAATCCTCATAACTACCGCAGGCTAAAATGTTATACTTTCTGGTATATCTAAAAAAAAGCACATCTTTCTTCTATTGGCGTTTTAAATCTTGCCTGCCGCTCTTGCAACAGTGCCTCCATTCATAAGCCACCTTTAGAATTTGATATGCTTTTGCGCATATTTAATTTTCTTTTAAGTTCGTAACGATAATTTTCATTGGATTTGCTTGGACTGGCTTACTCCGTGTTGCCTTGTCGTAAAATATGAAAAGAAGCCTACCCGCTATCATGTCCAAATTGACACGTTTCCCCGTTAAATCCACAATTTCCGTCTTGTCCCCTACATGTAGCTTTAAATTTAGCTGTTCACTGAATAACCGGTCATCAAATACACCAACAGACACCTCGCCCTTTTTGCCATATTGCTCAAAAATCACTAATAATGGAACGACATGTGGTGGCTGAATCATAGGCAATGGGATAAGTGAATCGACATAAACAGTAATTTTCCCTTTGACTGGAATGGCTGATACTCCTAAACGTTGCCCATCTTTTGTCATAAGCGGCGTTTCTGCTGTTACTTGAAAAATAACCGTTTTACTGTCATCTCGTTCACTCGTCGTTTCAATAATCCCAAGCCCTGATTGCACGCTAATTGAGATGACTGACGCCTCGATTTTTTTGACTAGTGGTTGCATTACATCATCTCCCTACATTTAATTATCTTCATTCAGTAGAAAACTCCCACCTGTCTAGGTGGTGAGATGAATGCGGCTTTAGTCTTTTTACAGTGAGTGTTCAAACGTACACTGAATGAAGATAAAGCCCCGGCGGATGTCTTTATTCCCGAAAAGTCGGCTAGAAAAACCTTCTAGCAATCATATTGACGTTTTACTGGTTTGAAAATTCGAGCCTTTTTAAGTTGCATTTTCGGTACTTGCATCGTCACTGTTACAACACCTGGATGGCGACCAATTTCAATGGAACCCGTAATTGTCGCACGGTTTTTCACTTCTTCTACCGATGTTCCAAATAGCTTTGCCGCTCGCTCCAGTGCATTGTTTGTTGCGCTATTTAAATCGGCACCACTACCAACAATCGATAATGGGAAGCAGTCTTCTATTTGTTTCACACCATATTCTTCTGCTAAATCACGTGCGATGCGCTTTTCTTCCTTTGTAAACGGCTTTGCTGTATATGGTAAATCTTCTTCATTTGGTAGTAGAATCGGTCCTTCTAATGCTACTTTCTTTAGAATACTCACTTGTAGCTGCACGATGCCCGAAACATCGGTTGTGTGCCCTGCGATTTCTCCATCGCCTTGCATCGCATGCATGTCTCCAACATACACACCACCACCCGCAACCTTTACAGGACAAATGAGCACCGCGCCTTCACGTACTCGACTAATGTCCAAATGACCATCTGTACGGTGTATGTTTAGCTCTTCTTCTGTCATTGTAAATTCATGTGGTGCACCGATTAAAGCCGTCCCAAAATCGCCTGCATTATGCGAGTCTGGCATCGCCTTTGATGGTGTCGTACCGAGCTGACCAACGAACGGACGCATTCTCGCCATCATCCCAATTAGATCACTTGGTCCAAATGCCGTAATTGGATTTTGAATGGAATTTTCAGGTGTACGCATAAAGTTTTTCGCATTTAACGCGATGCGACGGGCGCCCTCTTTTCCTACTGTTAAACCGATCTCACCGCCTGGATTAAATGCCATTGTGTAGCCATTCGTCAGTTTAAACGGTGTTGTATCCGTATTGCATGTAACGCAACGAACCGACTCTTGCCCAATTCCTTGCATAACCGTTTTTGGATGCAATCTTCCACAGCCTGGGCACTTCACTTTCACAAATGGATCTCCAATAAAACGGTCTTCCTGCGCTTCATCCGTACCAGACGCTGTTGCAAGTGACGTCACTTGAATCGATTTAATGTGAATAATTAGCGCATCCCCGACTTCAGCACCTTCAACATAAACAGGCTTTGTCACTTCATGCCCACCGCGAATAGCTGGCGTAATCATCGGTCCCCAGCATCCTGGTGCTGTGTTGGCAATAATCGTACCACCATCCTTCAATGGACCAAGCATTGCTGCATGTGGATTTAAAACGCCATCTGTAAATTCATTCACAAATAATGTTTCCGCAGCTTCTATAGTTGGCTCCTGCACGTGCTCCAGTTCTTTTTTCGAAAGGTCTGTTTGTTTCTCAATTGTTGAAATTTGCTCATTTAACATATGAAACCCTCTTTTCTGAATCAAGTATGATGAAATAAAGCGATGGAAAATTATAAAAATTAAAAATCTATGGCATCCGCCGGGGTTTGAATACCCACTAAATTAAATGTATTCCCCCATGTGATGGCCTTCTACTGAAACAAGTTAAAAGGACATTATTCGTTAAAAGTCGACGTTATATATGTCCTTTTTTATATGGATTCCCTTAAGATCTTGTACTTCCCCTATGTTAGGAAAGCCTTCCTAATTCTATTATACATTTTTTAACTTCAGATTATTAGATTGATTTATGACAAATGGGAATTATTTCTGCTTCTTATAATAGAACATCTATGAAAGAGGCGTTTTTTTGAGGAGAAACTATGGATTTATAGTGTCAAAATGAAAAAAGGGAAACAGAAATTACCTTCCCCCTACCAAGCACGGTACTATTGTATGCCGTACCTTTGAAATGAATGCCGATGAAATAAAATTTTGCATAAAGGTCCAATCATTTAAGCTTTTTTAGCGCTTTTTGCATCGGAATTTTGTATAAATCTTATAAAAACTGTGAATATCTATACTATATTAAAAAAAGGAGATTAGAAAAATGAAAAAAAATTTACTTTTCGCACTGCCATTAAGCCTTTTAATACTTGCGGGGTGTAATAATGACAAGGTGACAGATGTAGCCACTGATCAAGGAATTAATAATACGCCAAACGAAGCTACTACTAATAAAGACATTATTAAGGCAGAAACATTTATTTTTAGCGAATTTTCTTTAGATGTCGATTATGGCGTTAATGACAGCTTTGAAGTCGATTATGAGGTTGAGGAAAGTGGTATAGAAGCTTCCATTGAGTACCGAGATAACAAGGAAATCAAAGGGAATGAAGCTTATAAAAAACTAGAACCCATTTTCAAGGCCTTTAAATTCACTTCCGCTTCCACGGATCAAGAAATTTTCACAGAAGTGCTTAAAGCGTTCGATTTAGATGAGAACTATCAAGATATCGAAGTGGAAATTCACTTTACAGACGGGGTAAATAAAGAATTTAAAAATAGGAAGTAATTTTGTTCAAAATTAGCAGTTGGAAATGGGACACCATACCTCTTTCCAACTGCTTTTTCATACTTTTGGGGGAAATTCACTTCTTGCCATGTCGTTTTGGAACTTGCTGTATTGCGTCCCATACGCCATTAAACGGTGGTGCATACGCTAAATCTAAATCCAACAAGCTTTCAAATGTCATGTTATTATACAAAGCGGTAGCAAACACATCGATGCGCTTATCTACGCCACTTTCACCAACCGCCTGCATACCAAGCAATTGGCGACTTTGCTGCTCGACTAACATGCGTATTTTCATCGGATGTACTGGTGGATAATAGCTCGCCACATCATTTGCCTCGTGACGATACACTTCTACTACATGATTGAGATCATCTGCCGCTTCATTCGTTAAGCCCGTCATGCCAATTTGTAAGTTAAAAAATTTGAGAATTGACGTGCCTACAATACCTTGAAATGACTGCTCAATTCCTGCAATATTCAGGCCTGCAATGCGCCCTTGCTTATTCGCTGTTGTACCAAGTGGTAAATAATCATCTTTTTGTTTCACCCGGTGATAATGAGACGCACAATCCCCTGCTGCATAAACATTTGGAAT
>JAVWKG010000162.1:0-5004 GCA_036638655.1 Lysinibacillus sp.
AGTCCCTTTAGAGGATGTGTCTAACCTCACACTAGAAACAAAAATGAACAGTGTCCTTTGGTCATTAGTAGAGTTTAATTTCTATCAAAATACGGTAGCTGAAGTTCCTTATCTACTGAAAGAAAAAGAAGCATATAAGGATATGACACATATGGTTGTGTTTCGTCCTAGTAGAAAAGAACCATATGGTATTCTTTTAGTAAAAGCGTCAGATACTTGGTCAGAATTTATCGCTTCGCCTTCATGCGAAGATTTTGTGATAACGGTTACACAAGTAATCCGAATGATTGGCGAACATCTTCAGGTGAAGTCCAACGAAAATCAATATAGGAAGTTGTATAATATGACGGATTTGTTCCATTCAACGATGGATATTGATTTGATTTTGGAAAATGTTTTAAAAACAATTCGTAGAAATTTCCCGAATTTAAATGTTGAGCTTATTTTGTCTAATGATCAAGATAGACATACAACAATTAACATTAAATTGTTTGATTATTTATCTGAAAGACCTGCAACGATTGAAGCATTTGTTTCTGGGGAAATAACGATTGAACAGGCTGTAGATTTAAATTGTCGATTACTGAATGCACCCATTAGAGGAAGACAAGCAATTTATGGGATTTTACAGGTGAGTGCACCGATGACGTATATTTTCTCTGCGAGTGAAAAGGATTTCATACGGATGCTAGCACAAGCTTCAGGTAATGCATTAGAAAATGCGAAGCTTTATCATCAATCACACCGCTTGATTAGTGATTTACAATTAATAAATGAAACGTCACACCGTTTAAATATGAAGATAGATATTGACGAAATGCTTACTTTTTTACAAAAACAGTTGATGAAATCTTTCCAACCAATGGAAGTATGCTTTGCTTTCAAAAATCAAGATAAGTTCGAAGTGACTTCATCTAGCCCTGGCATATTTAAAACACAGGAAGGGCTAGCGTATATTAAACATGTCGAACAGCATTTCGAAAATACGTTGGATCCATTATTCATCGCAGATTTTAGTCGAATTGCAACAGACAATGTTGAGTATCGTTCTATTATGGCAATTCCGATGATTATGGAAGAGCATATTAATGGTTTTAGTATTGTGTTACATAAAGACCCTTACTTCTTTTCCTTTGACAGCTTTAAATTAATGCAATCACTTATTCATCATTCTTCACTTGCTATAGCTAACTCTCTTTTGAGAAGTCAATTACAAGAAATGGTTGACCGTGACCACTTAACAAAATTATATGCGAGAAGTTATTTAGATCAATATGTAGAAGCATCTCTTAAAAAGGATGACTTAGGTATGTTCTTATTGATTGATATTGATAACTTTAAACGAGTGAATGATACTTATGGTCACCAAGTGGGCGATAAAGTACTTGTTCAAATTGCAGGTCAATTGCAAAAAAGTATTGGTTCCAGAGGCATTTGTGCGCGTTGGGGCGGGGAAGAAATGGCTGTCTATGTACCAAATGTTAACGAGGAGCAAGCAATCCAATTATGTTCTGAAATCGTAGCTGTAATACCTACAGTGACGGATCCAAAAGTGACAATATCAGCTGGACTAGTTTCGTGGAATCAAGAGCGACTTCCTTTATTCCAATCGGTATTTTTACATGCGGATAATGCGCTTTACGAGGCGAAAAATAGTGGGAAGAATAAATATTGTATGCATGATTATACATTACAAGCAAGTAAGTAATTTGATGAAACGGGCTAACCTAAAGTGAGTAGAATCTCGCATAAGGATAGCCCGTTTTTTGGTGATGAACTGCGTTTATACAGGAAATAGTCTATTATAATGCTGATGTAAGTCTGCGACTGTATGTGCATCTGAGCCGAAAACGAGTGGGAGCTTTAGCTGTTTTGCATAGTCAATCATAGCAAACGGTGGGTAAGGCTCTTGGCAGTAGGATTTACTTAACCCTGCACTATTCAAATCAAGCTCATAGCCAGCTTGTTGCATTTTTTCGAGTACATGCGAAATGCGGTATGTATCGTCAATTTGTTGTTGATGTGCTAATTGAAATTTATGAATTAATGTTGGATGACCGATGCGCTTTGGCTTATATTTCCCTAAATCGACATCGATTGAACGTAGAACAGTGTCGTAATATAAGTTATACACTTGTTCGACGGAGCCGACTTGCTTAGCAAATGTTAAAAATGTTTCCGGCGAAAAATCGATGCAAGTATACGTGTTTTGCCATTTTAAAAAATGGACAGACAATATAGCATCATCAAGGAAGTATCCGTACTCATCTAGAAATGAACGTGTCTCATATTCAAAACCTTCTATAAAATCTACTTCCAATCCAATCCGAATGCGAATGTCTTTTTCATAGTATTTTTGTAGTTCTTTCAGCTCCTTAAAGTATGCTAGCAAGAAGGATGGATTCATGCCACTATCTTTATCAGGTGTTGGATCTTCAAAGTTTGTTGGCAATGGTGCATGCTCCGTAAATGTAATATCTGTGAATTTTTCAGATAGTGCTTTTTCGATGTAACGATTGAGTGAATCTGTCGAACCATGTGGACAATAAGGTGTATGGATATGGGCATCTCTTTTCATGAAATTCGTCTCCTTTAACTTAATTTAATTCTCTTTCGACAAAACACGAGAAATTTTAGTACAAAAGGGGAAAACTTAGTATATAATAGGTAATAAATAGCCAATTCATACATAGCGGAATAGGGGGCTTACGATGGAGTATATCATCATTCCAATAATCTTACTATTATTGGGATTAATCATAATATTTATGATGAGGAAAAAACATACCACAATCATCGAGCGACTAGAAAACGAAAAGTTACAAATTCAAAACAATCCCATAAACGAAGAAATTTCTAAAGTGAAAGCATTGAATATGAATGGTGAAACGGAAGAAATGTTTGAGCGTTGGCGCAATAGTTGGGATGAGGTCATTGACGTACATATGACTAAAATTGATTCGCTATTATTTGATGCTGAAGATCAAGTCAATCGTATGCGCTTCAACAAGGCGACATTAATCGAGCGGGAAATTGAAGATTATATTCATAAGTGTGATCAAGATAAAAATAAAATATTAGATGAGCTGAATGAATTAATTGGAAGCGAAGAAAAAAATCGCATAGAAATTGAACAGCTGAATGAATACTATCGATCGGCTCGTAAAACATTACTGGCCCATCAGCATTCCTTTGGTGTAGCACTCGCAGCACTTGAAAGACGTTTGGAGGCATTTTTTGCGAAATTTAATGAGTTCGATGTCTTAACGCAAAACGGCAATTATTTGCAAGCGCGTGAAATTGTCATTTCATTAAATAATGAGTCCCAAGAAATTTTTGATTATATTAACGATGTTCCAACAATTTTGACTGAGCTGCAAGTGAAAATTCCTGGAGCGATCCAAGAATTACGAAGTGGTCAAAGAGAAATGGAAGAGCAATCATACTATTTACGTCATTTAGAAATGACAGAAGCACTCGATCAATTAGAGAAAGAGCTATTGACGTTAAAAGATGAGTTAGCTGAATTAAATATTGCGGCAGTTAAACCTCGAGTAGTAGCAATAAATGATGGAATAGATCATTTTTATGATTTACTAGAAAAAGAAGTAGTAGCAAAAAATTATGTTGATCAAAATTGTGCTCGATTATTGGAGACAATTATGACGGTTATGACGGCAACAAGAGTTATTAATGATGAGGCTTCTTTTGTCCAACAAAGTTATCGTTTAAATGAAAAAGATATGGAGATTCCAAGAGCTGGTTTAAAACAGCTGGAGTCATTACAACGCCGCTATGAATTATTGGCTAATCGCGTTGCGGAGGAAAAATCGGCCTATTCTAGCCTACAAGAAGAGTTAACAGAAATTAGCGAAGAACTAGAACGAATCCACGAAGAGCAAGAGCATTTATCAAACACACTGAAAAAACTGCGTATTGATGAAAATAAAGCGCGAGTAAAAGTGGAAGAGCTTAAGAAAACATTACATGAAACGGATCGTTTATTAAATAAAGCGAATATCCCAGGTATACCTGAAGAAATGGATGCACGATTAGATGAAGCGGCAGAACATATATATTTGGTTATTCAAAGTTTGCAAGAAATACCACTTAATATGGGGACTGTGCATAGTAACTTGAATTCAGCCGAGCAGTGCATTAGAGATGCTAATGTAAAAGCAGTGGAAATGATTGAAAACGTTGTGCTCATTGAACGTATTATTCAATATGGAAACCGTCATCGTGCTGTCAATACACAGCTTAATGCACGTTTAACTGAAGCTGAAGTAGCTTTCCATCAACTCCGATATGCAAAAGCATTAGAAGAAGCAGGTACTGCCGTTGAGGAAATGGAACCGGGTGCATTGAAACGCATTCAGGAGCTTGTTGAGGGAGATATATATACAAGTTAAGTACATAAAATCGAGACAGTGTACGGAAATGTATAAAAGCGTTATAATAGGATAGAAAAATGAGGCAACCACCGCATATTTAGTGCTGGTGGTTTTCTTATGAAAAACGAACGATTGAAAAATTTACCATGTGAAGTAGGTATTAGTTATGATTTATCTTGATAATAGTGCAACGACAAAACCGTACGCGGAGGTCATGCAAACCTTTATGGCGGTGAATGAACAATATTATGGAAATCCAGCATCTATACATGCAATGGGTGTAGATGCTAATAACCTTTTAACGAGAGCGCGTGAACAGTTAGCTGATCTATTACAAACAGAAGCCAACAATGTGCTCTTTACTTCCGGTGGTACGGAATCGAATAATACGGCTATATTTGGTATTGCAAGAGGAAATACACATAAAGGAAAACATATTATTACAACAGCTATTGAGCACCCGTCTATTATTGAAGCTGTAAAGCAATTAGAAAAAGAAGGCTTTGAAGTAGACTTTTTGCAGGTCGATAAAAAAGGCGTCATATCTTTAACTGATTTGCATGAAAAAATTCGTAAAGATACGGTGCTTGTTAGCATAATGCATGTGAAC
>JAVWKG010000163.1:0-4985 GCA_036638655.1 Lysinibacillus sp.
GCCCGGAGGAGGCTCGTCGCTCGCCCCGCGGAAAGCGTCCGCCTGCAGTGGAATGTGCTGTCAAGTACAGATTATGGAGTAGAGCCCATTTTTCTATAGTATTTTTTTATAGTTTTACCCGCAATTATTGAGGTGCAGAAAATGTCTAACGAGAAAAAGGGTATGGTGGCTGGTTTCCTGTCTTATGCAATTTGGGGCGTTTTCCCGTTATACTGGAAAATGCTTGAACATGTGTCAAGCACGGAGATTTTACTTAGTCGCATTATTTGGTCATTTGTTTTCACGATTATTACGATCGTGCTAATCGGAATGAGGAAAGAACTTGTAGCTGATTTGAAATATTTATGGCAACATAAACCATTACTTTGGCAATTGATGGGTGCGTCATTATTTATTTCATTGAATTGGTTTTTATACATATGGGCAGTGACGAATGAACATATTATTGAAACGAGTTTAGGTTATTATATTAATCCATTATTGTCGGTTATTTTAGGGGTTGTTGTTTTTAAAGAATCGTTAAGTCGCGTGCAATGGTTTGCTACAGGCGTGGCATTTGTCGGAGTTCTTATTTTGTCTATAAATTATGGCTCGATTCCTTGGGTAGCTCTGTTACTTGCGCTATCATTTGGCTTGTACGGTATGCTGAAGAAAAAAATCCCATTGGATCCAATTCGCGGCTTAGCAATTGAGACGCTTTTCATCTTACCAATCGCGCTTAGCTATTATGTGTATTTATTTGCAACGAATAGTGTGTCATTTTTAAATGTAGATGTGAAAACGAATGTATTGCTGATTGTAAGTGGTATTGTGACAGCTATTCCACTTGTTTTATTTGCTAAAGGTGCACAAAATGTCCCGTTATATGTAATGGGTTTCTTGCAGTATATTTCGCCAACGACGATGCTTATTTTAGGTGTCCTGTTGTATAAAGAACCGTTTACTCAAATCGAATTAATCGCTTTTAGTATCATATGGCTTGCACTCATTTTGTTTTCTAGTTCGAAGTTTATCGAATTCAGGCGATCCCATGAACAAACACGTAAAGCAGCTTAACAAAAAAATAGAGCATCTTCCGAATGTCTTTGTAAATGTGAGTGACGACACAAACATTTACAAGAAAAGGAGATGCTCTATTTTTATTAAAGCTATCAAGTATCTAACGAATACCATTTTTTGTGATAATAATAAATTGTCAACAGTACGATAAATTCTGATATTGGGATTGCTAGCCAAATACCTGTTAGTCCAAATAATCGTGGCAAGATCATCAGCAAGATGAGTAAAATGACAATTTCACGTGCTGCCGTAATCCATGTGGCCATTCGGATATGCCCGATCGATTGATAATACGTCATCATGACAAAGTTTGTGCCCATAAAAATATAGGCGATAAAGAATAGTTTAATGCCCGAAACCGCGAGTACAATGACTTCTTCAGGGAAATCACCGAACAAGCTGACAATCTGTGTGGCAGCAAATTGTCCGATGAGTACAAAGAAAATACCAGCTCCGAATGAGGTCGCAATCGCCAATCGTACGGTTTGCTTCATTTTCTTTTCATCCTTAGCGCCTCTGTAATAACTAATCAGTGGTTGAATAGCCGCGCCCATCCCTAAAAACAGCAGTAACATGACACTATGCACATAATTCAAAATCGTAAATGCGGATACGCCGACAGTTCCAGCGAGCTCTTTAAATGCAATATTATGAGAAATCGTGAAAACTGAAATGCCTACTTCGGCAAGAAAACTTGGGAAACCAATGACTAATATAAGAAGGATTAGCTTCTTATCAAACTTGAAGCGCACAAAACGTAAGTTGCTTTTTTTTCTGAAAAAATGCGTACTTAGTATGATCAGACCTACAAGTGCCCCAAGAACTGTCGCAATAGCAGCACCTTCCACACCATAATCAAGTACGAATAAAAACACGTAATTCAAGACGATATTAACAACGGAAGTAGAAATGAGTGCAATCATTGCTGTATTTGGACCGCCGTCATTTCTCACTAAAATACTAAAAGCATTTTCTACTGTGAAGACGAAACCAAATAGTAACATGACATTGAGATAACCAGATGTGTACGCAAAGGTATCAGCATTCGCTCCTAAGAAATACGCAAGTTCGGTCCTAAATGTAAAGGCAGTAAGTCCGATGATAAGCGTTAAAATAAATATAGAGCTAATGGCATGTGAAAAGATAATACGTGCTTGATCTGGTCGTTTAGCGCCCATCATTGCAGAATAACGTGTTGCAGCACCAATCCCAATCCACAATGACATGGCAACAAAAACGGTATAAACTGGTCCTGCAATTCCGACACCAGCAAGAGCGACGGGACCTAACTTGTTGCCGACCATAATGCCATCAATCACGATATTGACAGCCATTAATAACATCCCAACCATCGAGGGAATTAAATATCTTAAGAAAGATTTCCCTACAGACTCTGTATCTAAACGGTTTACTATTTGTTCTTTTTGCATTGCTATTTCAAATCCTATCTATATATTGGTTATGAAAACCAAAAAACTATTTTTGTTTTTATAGTTTTCAAAGGGGGAAAAGAAACTGGCATTTTATGTGCCAGTACACTCATTATTTTTTTCAGTCATAAAGCCATTCATCAATACATCCATAATCGTTTCAAATGAATCTGTTATTGTGATACTATGCCCTAAAAAGAATTGTCTATCCAATGTTATATTGGAAGCTTCTATAATCAGTTTCATCAACAGATCAATGTTTACATCCTTAATAACCCCTGTTCGGATTCCTTCTTCAAGAAGTCCTTTAAGATCGTCCCACTGATTCAATTCACGATTAACGCGTTCCCATTGCGCAGGATAGGAACGTTTCAATTGTTCTAAAATACGTAAATCGTAAAAATCATTGTATTTCGGTATGACAACAATCGTTTTTTTTATTTTTTCTGCGAGAGTAAGTTCCGGATTATCGATGATGAGGCGAGTTTGCTCATCAAACTCACTAAGTGTAAAGTCGATAATCGAATCAAGAATATCTACCTTCGATGAAAAATTCTCGTATAACGTTCGCTTACTTATACCAAGTCGCCTTGCTAGGTCATCCATTGTGAACTTCATGCCATTATTTCGAGTTTCTTCAATGAATGCATGTATGATTCGTGTCTTCAATCTATAACCCTCCCGAGAAAACTATAAATACACATTTAGTTTTTGTAGTTTTAATATACTATATTCGTCCACGTGATGTCTAGTTTCTTGCTTAAACTATGTCCCTCGATTCCGACATGAAATGTTCACAAGCAACAATGGGGATTTTTCGTTACTTTTTTGGTAGGATGTAGGTAGTAACTGTAAGGAGCGAGGAACAATATGGGAACAGATATTAATGTGATTTTAGCCCTTGGTGCAGGGTTTCTAAGTTTCATCTCACCATGTACACTACCACTTTATCCCGCATTTTTATCATACATAACGGGAATGTCTTTAGATGAGATGAAATCTGAAAAAGGCATGATGCAAAAAAGAGCGATTTTACATACATTGTTCTTTTTACTAGGCTTTTCAATTATTTTCATTTTTATTGGTTTAGGGTCGTCATTATTTGCAGAGTTTTTCCTTAATTATCAAGACTTATTACGTCAAGTGGGTAGTATTTTAATCGTGTTATTTGGCTTAATGATTGTAGGATTATTGCAAGTCGATTTCTTAATGAAAGATCGTAAATTTGAATTTAAAAACCGTCCTGCTGGTTACTTTGGATCAGCATTAATCGGTCTTGCTTTTGCGGCAGGCTGGACACCTTGTACAGGACCTATTTTAGGTGCCATTATTTCGCTAGCTGGTACGAATCCAGGTTCAGGGTTATCTTACATGTTAGCCTACGTATTAGGCTTTGCAGTGCCATTCTTTGTTTTATCATTCTTCGTATCTCGTATGAATTGGATCCGTGAAAATAGCCAAAAAATCGTTAAAATTGGCGGTTATATTATGATTGGTGTCGGAATTTTATTATTCTTTAACGGATTAAATTATATAACTCGAATACTGACACCTATTTTTGGTGGCTTTACAGGCTTTTAATCTGTTAAAATAAGGGCATAATTAGTTTCTAAGAAGGGAATGCATGTATGCCTACAGTTTTAGTAGTAGATGATGCGTTATTTATGCGCGTTGCAATTGGCAATATGTTTAAAGAGTGGGGTTATGAAGTTGTAGGTCAGGCTAGTAATGGCAAAGAGGCTGTAAAAATGTATCGCGAGAAATTACCAGATTTAGTGACGATGGATGTCACGATGCCTGTTATGTCTGGTCTTGATGCAGTGAAAGAGATAATTCCAGCGTTTCCGAGTGCGAAAATTATTATGGTAACGGCACTGGGCCAACAACGTATAATACTTGATGCAATTGAAAGCGGCGCTAAAGACTTTATAACAAAACCATTTGAGCCAATGTTATTGAAGTCGATGGCTGATAAGCTTACGATGCAAGAATAATTGAATGAATAGAGGAGGCTTTTTATGTTCAGTAGTATACCTTCTCAATATTATGTAATAGGTTCTACGATAATGGCCATTGTTATGGGAAGTTTTGTGATGTTTTTGCGTTTGAAAGCAGCGAAAAAACCAACGAATGCACGAAAAATTATTATTCCTCCTATTGCTATGTCAACAGGCGCTTTCATGTTTTTATTTGAACCATTTCGCGTTCATCCAACGCAAATTTTAGAAGCGGCCATTGTAGGTATGCTCTGCTCTATTATTTTAATCGCGACTTCTAAATTTGAAGTAAGAGGCACTGATATTTATTTGAAAGCTTCAAAGTCTTTTATGTTTATATTAGTAGGTTTACTTATTTTCCGTGTTGTAGCAAAAATAATTTTGGGCAATACGATCGATGTGGGTGAATTAGGGGGAATGTTCTGGATTTTAGCATTCTTTATGATATTACCTTGGCGCATCGCGATGCTTATTCAATTTAAAAAGACTAAGAAAACTG
>JAVWKG010000164.1:0-4814 GCA_036638655.1 Lysinibacillus sp.
TCCACTAAATTCCCTTCTGACAACCCAACAAGACGAATACTAAAGTACATCATTCGTAATTCCTCTATGGAATGACTTTTACCAAACACTAACTCTTGCTTGTCATATCCATCAAATTCAACAATCACTTAGTCACCTCCGACTTTTTGGCGATGAAAACGAAATAAAATAATCATAATTATGAAACTTTTCCCGTTTAATTTGCGTATATAATAAAAGCAAAATGATTTTTAATTATTAAAACTGAAAGTATTTCATTAATAAGCGGGCTTGCCATTTACATTCAGGTTGCAAACGAATATTTTCAATAAGTCCTATAATAATTACTTTACTGTATGTTTGATGCGCTACTTGTCCTTTTAATAACTGAAGCGACTCGAGTACAATGGCCTCTTCAACACTTTGTATACTAAGCTCAAGTAGTTCTAGTACTTTGTCCTGCGAAACCATTTCTTCATGGTGATAATTCATGTATTGATTTAGTTCTTCGGTTATGAAGGAGATTGTGGAATGACGTGCAATAATTTCGGTTTTCTCAGCTAAAGATTTTGCTAGTTGATCTAGGTCTAGCCGTAAGTCAGCGAATATAAAAAATTCTGCATAACTTTTCATAAATCCTTTAATACAGTACACCAAATCGTATTTAGTATGCTGCAAAGTTTCACCATAAAGACCCTCTAGCATAAAAGCAATCGATTTTGTCATATCGACTTCATAAGCTTTTACTTTTTCTAATAACTCCTTATTTGCAGGGTTAGTATTCTCATTTAAAAACATTCGTGCAGATTTTGAATGTTTTTGAAATGTCTTAAAAATGCCTTTATAAAATTCTACAAACATATCTTCTTTGTGTAACGCTTCTTTGACTGATTGGTCAATATCCACAATGAATTGCTGTAAAAAGTGATCAATCATTGAAAAAATAAGCTCTTCCTTTGTTTTAAAGGATAAGTAAAACGCTCCTTTTGAAATACCACAGCGTTCTGTTATTTGCTGAACAGAAGTTGATTCAAATCCTTGTTCTGAAAAAAGTTCTAATGCTTTTTCCATTATTAATTGTTTTTTCATCATAATTATTAATCGCTCCTAGGGCATATCGTTGACAAATGACTATTTGGTCATTAGTATAAATAAATGAATCTAGTAAGTCAATAAAGGGTAGGTGTAAAGGTGAAAGGTTTAGTTAATTTCGTATTGAAAAACAAATTGGCAGTATGGTTACTTACAATTATCATCACTGTCTCGGGTATCTATTCAAGTACCCGTATGAAAATGGAAACAATTCCGGATATTTCGATTCCCTTTTTAATGGTGATGGGTGTATATCCTGGTGCGACACCTGAAAAAGTAATGGATGATGTATCAATTCCATTTGAAAAAGCGATTGAAGGATTAGAAGGTATAAAAGCTGTTTATTCGAACTCAAGTTCAAATATGGCAAGTTTGCAAGTAGAATATGAGTATGGTGTCGATATGGACGAGAAAAAGCGTCAACTTGAATCGGCATTAGAAAATGTGAGCTTACCAGAGGGTGCTCAAACACCAATGATTACGGCACTTAGCATGAATATGATGCCTGTAGTCGCTCTTTCAGTAAGTAGCTCTAAAGAAGATATTGTCGAACTGACTTCTACAGTTTAAGATATTTTATTACCAAAAATCGAGAAAATCGACGGTGTTGCTTCTGCCACAATTACAGGGCAACATATCGAAGAAGTAGCATTTACTTATAATGAAGAGAAAATGGCTGAACTCGACCTAACAGAAGACGCTGTTAAACAAATGATCCAAGCAAGTGATATGTCCATGTCATTAGGTTTATATGAATTTAAAGAAGGCGAACAAGCTGTTGCCGTCGATGGTAAATTCACAACAATTGATGAGCTAAAAGAAATGCTCATTCCTATCACGCCTAGTGCAACAAATCCATCACCATTTGTAAAATTAAGTGATATCGCTACAATTGAAACGGTTGGTAAAGTACAATCGATTTCACGTACGAATGGTGAAGATGCGATTGCCATTCAAATTATCAAAGGTCAGGCAGACAACACAGTTGATGTTGTCAACGATGTAAAAGATTTAATTAAAGATGAAGAAAAAAATATTGATGGATTAATCGTTGATATTTCGCTTGACCAAGGGAAACCAATTGAAGATTCTGTTTTCACAATGATTGAAAAAGCAGTGTTCGGTGGTTTAATCGCCGTGTTAATTATTCTGCTATTCCTAAGAGATTTCAAATCAACTATTATTTCGATTATTTCTATACCAGTATCATTATTTATGGCACTCCTGCTATTAAACTGGATGGATATTTCGTTAAATATTATGACATTGGGTGCTATTACAGTAGCGATTGGTCGTGTCATTGATGACTCCATCGTTGTCGTAGAAAATATTTATCGTCGTATGCACCTTGAAAGTGAAAAACTAACAGGTCGTGCTTTAATTCGAGAAGCAACAATTGAAATGTTCAAACCAATTGCATCGTCAACATTAGTTACCGTTGCGGTATTTGCACCACTTATTTTCGTAGGTGGTATGGTCGGCGAGTTATTCATGCCGTTCGCATTAACAATGACATTTGCACTTATGGCTTCCCTTCTTGTAGCCATCACAATTGTACCTGCCCTATCTCACTTCTTATTTAAGAAGAAATTATATGGCACGAAAACGGCAAGTAGCCATAAAGAAGTTGGTAAACTAGCACTTTGGTACAAAGGTATTTTAGAAAAAGCTTTAAACCATAAAATTATTACATCTGTGATTTCTGTATTATTATTAGTCGGCAGTTTAGCATTAACGCCTCTAATCGGCTTCAGCTTCATGGGAAGTGAAGAAGAAAAAGTAATGTACTTAACGTACACACCAGCTACAGGTGAGTTAAAAGACGAGACTTTAGCAAATATTGAAGTCGTTGAAAAAGAGTTAATGAAAAATAAAGATGTAGATATTTTACAATTATCAGTTACTGATAGTGATAGTGCTGATATGCAATCCATGATGATGGGTGGCGGCGCTGGCGGTGCCTTAATGTATCTGATTTTTGATCCGGATATGAAGGACTTCCCAGGCGCTCGCGAAGATGTTGAAGAGTATGTGTTCAATATCGGTCAATCTGGCGAATGGAAGAGCCAAAACTTCTCTTCTATGTCCATGTCTTCAAACGAAGTTAGCTACACATTCTACAGTGAAAACTTAGAGAAACTAAGCAAAGCTGTAAACAAGGTAGAAGACGTTATGAAAGACAATAAACGTCTTAAAGATGTGTCATCTAGCATGGATGATGCTTACGTGGAGTATGTATTTAAAGTAGATCAAGCAAATGTGCTGCAATATGGCTTAACAACTGGTCAAATTGTCATGGCACTGAATACGACATCTACAAAAGAAGTGTTAACAACACTTGAAACAGACGGCAATAAACTTGAAGTTGTTATACAAAAGGAAAAAGCAGCTGCTGCTACGTCAATCGACGATGTGCTAGCAACGCAAATTCCTACTGCACTAGGCACAACAATGCCACTTTCTGAGCTAGTAACAGTTGAAGAAGGAACAACATTAAATACTTTATCTCGTAGTGCAGGTGAATACTACGCAACAGTATCTGGCACAATTTTAGACGCTGATATTTCAAAAGCAACATCTGAAATTGATACAGCAATCGATAAATTAGATTTACCTAAGGGTGTAACAGTTGGTGTTGCTGGTGCTGCAGCCGACATGGCAGAAACGTTTACACAATTAGCTATAGCAATGCTTGCAGCCATTGCCATCGTTTACTTCATTTTAGTCGTAACATTCGGTGAAGGGATTGCGCCATTCGCGATTCTATTCTCATTACCATTCACTGTCATTGGTTCGTTCGTAGGTCTCTTTATTGCAGGCGAAACAATTTCAGTATCTGTTATGATGGGACTTCTCATGTTAATTGGAATTGTGGTCACGAATGCCATTGTACTCGTTGACCGTATCATCCATATGGAACGTGATGGACTAACGATGCGTGAAGCAATCCTCGAAGCAGGTGCAACACGTTTACGTCCAATCCTAATGACTGCCATTGCAACAATCGGCGCGTTAGTACCAATGTTATTCGGTGCAGCTGGTGGCGGCTTAATTTCTAAAGGCCTTGCTGTCACAGTTATTGGTGGTTTAACAAGTTCTACATTACTAACACTTTTAATCGTACCAATTGTCTATGAAGTATTATCAAAAATATTCAAGAAAAAACGTAAAGATATCCAAGAAAACTAATTAAAAAGGTTGCCCTAAAGCTCGTGAAAACAAGCTTTTTAGGGCAACCTTTTATTATGAAAGCATTTTAACCGTGCATCGCTTTCTTCACAAATCTATTAATGTCTACATCGGCTCCAATGACAAGCATAATATCACCGAGTAAAATTTTGTCACTCGCTTGTGGTGATACAATAATTTCCGTCCCCCGCTTTATACCTACAATATTAATGCCATACTCTGCACGTATATCTAAGTCGATCACTGAATGTCCCGCTATGACATCATTCGCTTTTAGCTCCATAATCGAATGCTCATCTGATAACTCAAGATAGTCTAGTACTGTATTAGATATAATATTATTGGCGATACGTTTCCCCATATCTCGTTCAGGATGGACTACAAAATCCGCACCAATCTTGCGTAACACTTTTTCATGATAATCATTTTGCGCTTTTACAGTGATTTGCTCGACACCAAGTTCTTTTAAAATAATTGTTGTTAAAATACTTGCCTGGATATCTTCCCCTATCGCAACGATGACATGCTCGAAATTTCGAATGCCCAATGATTTT
>JAVWKG010000165.1:0-4787 GCA_036638655.1 Lysinibacillus sp.
GCAGCACCATTTAATACATTAGCTGGAAAAGAGTTTGTTCTGATTCAAGTAACACCTGTACTAAATTCACCCTTCGTAGTTAATAAATCGGTATTAACAGAAGATGAGATTAAGACATTAAAAGAGTCGCTAATCTCAGATGAAACGACAAATAATACGAGTATCTTTGTACCAGAAGATACAGGTGGTACAGGTCTATTCTACAAGGCTGCGGGTGAGCGTTTCTTAGAAGTAGAAGATGCATGGTTTAATCCAATTCGTGAATTATCAAAATAGTGCTATACAGGGCTTTTATCTTTGAAGATAGAAGCCCATTTTACAAAATTACGAGATGTTCTGAGTGCACGGCGAATCATACACTATTAAGGAGAGATCATAATGTCTACGATTGTATTGGAAAGGCAAACACTGCAGGCTGAATCCATCCTTGCTCCAGATACTGTACAAGCGAAAGAGATTTTGCAGCTAAATGAAATAGAGAAAAGCTATGATCGAAAGTCAATGGTGTTAAACGGCATTAATCTGTCATTGAATGAAGGGGAGTTTGTATCGATTATAGGTCAGTCGGGTGCAGGAAAGTCGACATTACTACGTTGCATTAACCGTATGATTGAACCATCAAGTGGAGATATCTTCTTCGATCATCAAAACATTACTTCTTTAAATAAAAAAGAATTACGCAAGCAACGTACGAAAATCGGTATGATTTTTCAACATTATAATTTAGTGTCACGCCTTACTGTATTTGAAAATGTCCTACACGGTCGATTTGGCTATAAGTCCACTTTACAGGGCGTGCTAGGTCTTTATACAGAGGAGGAAAAGTTACTTGCTTTATCTATACTAGAAAAGCTTGGTATGAAGGATCATATTTATAAGCGATGTGACCAGCTTAGTGGGGGGCAAAAACAGCGAGTTGGTATTGCAAGGGCATTGGTGCAGGAGCCAAAGCTATTATTATGTGACGAGCCTATCGCGTCCCTTGATCCGAATTCTTCGAAAATTATAATGGATCATTTAAAAGAAATTTCACAAGCGATGGGTATTACTGTGCTAGTGAATTTACACCAAGTAGATGTAGCGATGCGTTATTCTGATCGAATAATCGGGTTAAGTAAGGGAGTAAAAGTGTTTGATGGCGTACCTAAGGATTTAAGCCAGCTTGATATACAAGATATTTATGGAACAAACGTGGATGAATTAATCACGGAGTAAATTCGGAGGTTAGGATGACAGAGACGAATATTTTGCGTAGAAAAAAATGGAGAATGACAGGGATATTGCTTGTTCTCATCGCATTAACATATGGCTCAGCAGTTTTGACGAAGTTTAATTTAATTGATGGTATAAGTTCAATACCTGGTACTGTTGTCTGGATGATTAATAATTTAGTGCCAACAGCTGATGCAATGGAAAGATTACCAAAGGTGCTAGAACGCCTATGGGAAACTATTGTTTTATCGGTCATAGCTACAACAACAGCAGCTGCGTTTGCTTTATTATTTGCGATGTTTGGGGCACAAACGACGCAATTCAATCGTTATTTAGGGTTTGTAGTGAGATTTATAGCATCTATTTTCCGTAATATTCCGGTTATTGCGTGGGCGCTCGTCCTTGTTATTTCATTTGGACATAATGTCGTGACAGGCTATTTTGCTCTATTTTTCTCAACGTTTGGCTTGTTAGTTCGTATGTTCATTGAAACAATTGACGAGGCAAGCTCAGATGGCGTAGAAGCGTTAACAGCAACAGGTTCTACTTATTTTCAAATGGTATTTAAGGGAGTGCTACCAGATACGATGCCACAGATGCTCAGTTGGGTATTTTATATGATTGAGACAAATATTCGAAGTGCAACATTAATTGGATTATTAACGGGTACAGGTATTGGTTATTTATTTGATCTTTACTATAAAAAGCTAGATTATGGCATGCTAGGGCTTATTACTATCATGATAATTGCTGTTGTATTCGTCATTGAATTTACTTCAAACAAAGTAAGGAGGGCGATTTCATAATGCAAATTTCTCCCTTACCTACAACTGTGAAAATGAGAAATGGACGTATTCAAATAAGTAAAACGACGAAGGCGACAGTAGTAATGCGAATCGTACTTTGGACATTATTACTGATGACGGTTATCGGTCCATTTTTACTGGAGTATGGAGCTATTGAATGGCCAGCAGCGGTTTCATTAACGCTAGGTAATTTAAAGATGATGTTTTTAGAGCCTGCCTTTTCTCAAATTACGTTTGCCACAGCTATAATGCAAATTGGTATTACGCTTGCTTTAGCATTTTTAGCAACGATTTTAGGCGCAGTGATCTCCTTTTTTCTTGCAGTTTTCAGCGCGAAGAATTTAGCTCCTTCGATGCTGTCGAATGGGATTATTGCCTTTAATTCGACAGTTAGAGCCATACCTACTGTCCTTTGGGTTTTAATCTTTGCCATTGTTGCGGGTCTCGGCGCAGTTGCCTGTGTACTAGGGATGATGTTGCATACAATCGCGTACTTAACAAAGGCATTTGCGGAATCTTTTGAAGAGTTAGATGAAGGGACGATCGAAGCATTACGTGCGTCAGGTGCCAGTTGGTGGCATATTATTATCCATGCTGTAGTCCCGCAATCTTCATCGTATATCGTATCTTGGATATTCCTACGCTTTGAAACAAATTATGGTGTGGCAGTTGCTATGGGTGCAGCAGCGGCAGCAGGTGGAATTGGTTTCGAACTATTCATGGCCTCAGGATTTTACTATGATTTACATGAAGTCGGGATGATTACGTATTGTGCACTAATTGTTGCAATTATTTTAGAGCTGGTATCCATTCAAGTTAAAAGAAAATTAATGGGAACATGATCATAGAAGTGGAGAAATGCCGAGTGTTTTCTTCACTTCTATTTGAGATTTTTAGAATAAGAGCAAAAGATTTTCAAACATAGCTCACATATTCTTTAGCCAAATGCGTTCTAACTTTTTTAATTTGGCTTACACTAATAATAGGAAGAATGATGTGAGGGAGGAAAAATTGTAGCTAAAAAATGGGGGATTACAGCAATATTGCTGTTTGGGCTGTATGCTGTAGGGATGTATTTTTATATTTTTCATAGCGGCGGCGGGGCTATACCTGATTCTTTAAAAGGAACGGCTGTGGATCCAAGCGTATTTATGACTGAACAGGAGCAGTATTTAAGTGGAGAGTATTCGAAAATACGAAACTTCCTCTTTTTTGTGGTAACGCCCTTTGAATGGCTTGTCTACCTTTTTATACTGTTAATTGGTTTGTCACGTTTGTTTGAAAAATGGTCATCATTTCAGACGAAGTGGACGATTGTCAAAACGGCTGCTTATGTATTTTTATTGTCACTTTTTACGTATATCGTATTACTGCCAATAGACTATTTCCGCTATGATTTAAGTAAAGGTTACGGTATTAGCACCCAAGATTTTTCGTCTTGGATGAGGGATGGCATCATTGATTTTTGGGTTAACTTTGGCATGACGGTCATCATTGTGTCAGTGCTTTATTGGCTTATGAAAAAGAGTACGAAAAGATGGTGGCTTTTTGCGTGGATCTTAACGATACCATTTTCAATTTTCTTGATGTTTATACAACCGGTAGTCATTGATCCTTTATACAATGATTTTTATCCACTGAAAAATAAGAAATTAGAGACGAAAATTTTATCGTTAGCTGAGCGAGCAAATATCCCGTCAGAGCATGTCTATGAGGTCAATATGGCGGAAAAGACAAATGCATTAAATGCCTATGTAACGGGGGTAGGAAGTAATTCGAGAATCGTCCTTTGGGATACGACATTAAATCGGTTAACGGACGACGAAATTTTATTCATCATGGCACATGAGATGGGTCATTATGTGGAAAAGCATATTTACTATGGCATGGCGAGCTATTTGTTAATGACCTTTATTGGGCTTTGGCTCACAGCAAGGTTAATGAGATGGATGATTAGACGATACGGACAGGTGCTTAAGATTAATAAAGTAAGTGACATACGTTCGTTACCATTATTTTTACTCATAACAGCTATGTTGCTGTTTGCCTCAAGTCCACTGTCCAATTTGTATTCCCGTTACCAGGAAACAAGAGCGGATGAATATGCTATTGCATTGACTGGTGACAACGAAGCGGCGGTCACGGCTTTTCAAAAGTTGGCGAAGTCCGGATTGAGTGAAGTCAACCCGCCATTACTCGTAAAATGGTTCCGCTACTCTCACCCAACAATGCTTGAGCGGATACAGGGTGTTGCTGGCGAGGAAGGAAAAGAAGAGAGGAAAAAATAGAAGTCTGTTCGTGGGATACGTAATAAAAATACATGCTTTGGATTTAGTAGCCTGATTAAAGCCATCTTACCTCTAAGAACTTTGTAGAGGGGAGATGGCTTTTAAGTGCAACTTAAAATAGTCGTAAAAAACTTTTTTTACGACTATTTGGCATGATTCTGATTTTTAGGTTTTTAACAGGCTGAAAAATCGGAACAGCTTAACCTGGTATGGGTGCAAAACATAAGTTTAATAGTAAAATAAAACTATATATCCTTTTTAAACCAAATTTTAGTTGAAATTCAATTATTTGGATTGTAAAATTTAGAGAAAAGGTAATTCTTACTATCTTGATATTCAATTATTACAGGGAGGGAGGAAACATGACGAGGTACGATGGTTCGAATGCGCGTTTCTTAGAGCCATAAGATTATCGATTGTTTGGAGTTATAATGAAATGGATGTTCATTACGAGAAAAGTAAGTGGAAGAAGGTGGATGAA
>JAVWKG010000166.1:0-4705 GCA_036638655.1 Lysinibacillus sp.
GCTCTACACCATAATCTGTTCTTGACAGCACATTCCACTACAGGCAGACGCTTTCCGCGGGGCGAGCGACGAGCCTCCTCCGGGCCAACAGGATGTTGGTCATGAAGCCGTTGCCACATGGATGTGGCGCATTTAGGCTTCGTACCTCTTTCGCTTCGTGCGGGGTCTCGTCTGTCTCGCTAATCCCGCAGGAGTCGCCGCCTTTCGTTACATGTGCTTACATTTTGTAGGTTTCTTTTACGTCAAGCACACGTTTTGATAATGATTCAAAACTTAAGTCCCTTTTTATAATTCCTCTTCTTCGTCGTCTTCTTCCTCGTCTTCATCATCTAATTCGAATTCTTCGTCTTCTACTAGCTCTTCATCAATAACTTCAGCGTCGTCGAATTCTAATGCATCATCAGCGTCGTCTTTGTCATCTTCTTCGTCTTCTACAAACTCTTCGTAATCTTCGTCGAATCCGATTTCATCTTCTTCTAAATCAAGATCATCGTCATCAGCAGCAGCTTTAGCTTTTTTCTTATGTGTTTTAACTGAAGGAGCTGTTTCCTCTTCAATTTGTTCTACTTTAAACCACTCACGTAAACCCCAACCATTTTCTTGGTTAAATAAAAAGCGACCATCTACGTTTAAGTCAGTGTAATACTGTAGTAATTGTTTTTTTATTTGGGCATTAGAAATACCTGTTATTTCTTTTAAGTTATCAATTAGATCATTGAACGGGATTGACACTTTTTTTTCTTCTAAAAGTGCATAAGTTAACTGTATTAACGATTCTTCAGCTAATTGTTGTTTTGTCATTTCACGAAAATTCAATTCGTGCACGTCCTTTCCTTCATCACAAATTAGGATGTTTTAAATTAGATGGCTTTATTACTACTGGATCATATACGAAGTGCTACACTAAAAAAGTGCGCACAAAAGTAACATTTCACATCATAAGCATATTACCCATTATATACAAACTTCTAACAACTTTGCTAGCTTCAGTTATTGTTTTTTATTCGAATCATTTTTTTAATTCCTGAGTAAAATAAATAAAGCGACAATAATAATAAGGGAATAGCGCTAATTTGCTTATTATATAGGACAACTGTCCCCAATATTAAAGTCAAAATGATGATGTAGTGAATAACCAATCTCATTCTCTACCGCGCTCCCTTCTACTATTCACCATTATAACCAAAATGAAAAAGCAGTGCCTAATCAAAAGAGACTAGACACTGAAATTATTTAAGAACTTTACATATTACGGCGGAATTGGCCGCCGACTTCGTATAGTGCTTTTGTAATTTGTCCTAAGCTAGCTACTTTTACCGAAGACATCAATTCCTCAAAAATATTGCCGTTGTTTACAGCAACCTCCTGTAGTCGAGCAATCGCTTGCTGTGCTTCACTTTCATGCTGTGACCAAAAACTTTGTAAATTGCGGATTTGGGTTTCTTTTTCTTCAGTTGTGGCACGCGCAATTTCCATATTATCAATTGCCTCATCTGCTGGTGGATTTGGATTCAAGTAAGTATTCACACCAATAATCGGTAATTCACCAGAATGCTTCAACATTTCGTAATACATCGACTCTTCTTGTATTTTGCCACGCTGGTACTGCGTTTCCATTGCACCTAATACGCCACCACGATCATTAATGCGATCAAATTCTTCAAGCACCGCCTCTTCCAATAGGTCTGTTAGCTCCTCGATAATAAACGCACCTTGTAATGGGTTTTCATTTTTCGCAAGACCATGTTCTTTTGTCAGTATCATTTGAATGGCCATTGCGCGGCGTACTGATTCTTCCGTTGGCGTTGTAATGGCTTCATCATAAGCATTCGTATGCAATGAATTACAATTATCCTGAAGTGCCATAAGTGCCTGTAATGTTGTACGAATATCATTAAAATCAATTTCCTGTGCGTGTAGGCTACGCCCCGATGTTTGAATATGATATTTCAATTTTTGTGAACGTTCATTTGCCCCGTATTTATCGCGCATAACTACTGCCCAAATGCGACGTGCTACACGGCCAATTACCGTATATTCTGGATCCAATCCATTCGAGAAGAAGAATGATAAATTCGGTGCAAAATCATCAATATGCATACCGCGGCTTAAATAATATTCCACATATGTGAAGCCATTCGCGAGCGTAAACGCCAGCTGTGAAATCGGGTTGGCACCTGCTTCTGCAATGTGATAGCCCGAAATCGACACTGAATAATAATTACGCACTTTTTGCTCGATGAAATATTGCTGAATATCCCCCATCATTCGCAGCGCAAATTCTGTAGAGAAGATGCATGTATTTTGCCCTTGATCTTCCTTCAAAATATCTGCCTGTACTGTGCCTCGAACGACTTGTAATGTTTTCGCCCGAACATCTGTAAATTCTTCCACTGTCAAAGCACGCCCTAGTGCATCCTCCTGCAGACGAACTTGTTGGTCAATTGCCGTATTCATAAACATTGCCAAAATAATTGGTGCCGGTCCATTAATCGTCATGGAAACAGACGTTGCTGGTGCACATAAGTCAAAGCCAGCGTATAGTTTTTTCATATCTTCTAATGTACATATGCTAACGCCAGATTCCCCCACTTTACCGTAAATATCTGGTCGATGGTCTGGATCTTCACCGTATAAAGTGACCGAATCAAATGCTGTTGACAGGCGCTTTGCATCATCATCCTTAGATAAATAATGGAAGCGTTTGTTTGTCCTTTCAGGTGTTCCTTCTCCAGCAAATTGGCGTTTCGGATCTTCACCTTCTCGCTTAAATTGGAATACTCCTGCTGTATAAGGAAATGCTCCCGGTACATTTTCACGGTATACCCAGCGTAAAATCTCCCCGTAATCTTCAAACTTTGGTAACACAACCTTTGGAATTTTCGTCCCTGAAAGACTTGTCGTTGTTAGCAATGTACGAATTTCTTTATCCCTCACTTTAGAAATCAATTCATCTCCTGCGTACGCTTCCTTCAATGTTGTCCAATTTTCTATAATACGCTTTGATTCGGCTGATAATTCGTCGTGAACGCTTGTCATTAATGATGATAATGACTGAATAAGGACATCATCCGGAGCTCTTTCTCGAACTACTTGTATCGCGCCCTCTAACTGAAATAAACGACGTGCCAGTGCCGTTTGTTGCTCACTCGTTTTATGATATCCACGCACTGTATCCGTAATTTCACGTAAATAATAGCGGCGGTCGTTTGGAATAATAACGTCCTGTTTTTGCGTTTTAATGAACTGATCATAGCTCGTTTGCCACGTACTACCCGTTTTTTCATTAATAACGCCGATTAATGCCGCAAATAATGAATTTGTGCCCTTATCATTAAATTGGCTAGCAATCGTGCCGTACACTGGCATTTCATCGATATTGGCATGCCATAATTCACGAGAACGTTGGTATTGCTTTTGCACTTGTCGCAATGCATCCTCAGAGCCTTTTCGTTCAAATTTATTGATTGCTATTAAATCCGCAAAATCAATCATATCTATTTTCTCAAGCTGTGATGGCGCGCCAAACTCACTCGTCATGACGTACATAGATAAATTTGTGTAATTCGTAATATCTGCATCACCCTGACCAATACCGCTCGTTTCCACGATGATTAAGTCATACCCTGCAACACGAACAATATTTAATACATCCCCGATAGAAGCCGACAATTCTGTGCGTGAACCACGAGTAGCTAAACTTCGCATATACACACGATTATTAAAAATTGCATTCATACGGATACGATCACCTAGTAAAGCGCCACCTGTTTTTTGCTTTGTTGGATCGACTGAAAGGATAGCCACGCGTTTTTCCGGGAATTCTTTTAGGAAGCGGCGTATTAATTCATCTGTTAAAGAAGATTTCCCTGCACCACCAGTTCCTGTGATTCCTAAAATTGGCGTGTTCTTCGATCGCTTTTTCGCTTCCTCAAGCAATTCTGTCGTTGCTACATCCGTATTTGACTCAGCTGCAGTAATTAAATTCGCTAAAATTTCAGGTGTTTCAGGTGTTAATGCATCTAGCTTTTCTATATAGCTCGCATCCATCGCCGTTGCAAAGTCGGCACCTTTAATTTTCTCATTAATCATGCCTTGCAAGCCTAGTTTACGTCCATCTTCCGGCGAGAAAATGCCAGCAATGCCATAAGCATGTAATTCTTTAATTTCGCGAGGGAGGATGACACCACCACCACCGCCGTAAATTTTTATATGTGGGGCACCTTTTTCACGTAGTAAATCGTACATATATTTGAAGTATTCCATATGCCCACCTTGATAAGAAGAGATCGCAATACCCTGCACGTCCTCTTGAATTGCAGCATTGACGACTTCCTCAACAGAACGGTTATGTCCTAAGTGAATAACTTCTACGCCACTTGATTGTAAAATGCGGCGCATAATGTTAATCGACGCATCATGCCCATCGAATAAGCTTGAAGCTGTTACAAAACGAACATGATTTTTGGGACGATACACTTCTATTTTTGTCATATGAAAATCCCCACTTTCTCCCTAAAATTAAAGCTCCCCTATGTGAATCCATTTCATCATTTACTTTGTGTACTTGCCAGCTCATTCCACTGCTGGTGGACGCTTTCCGCGGGCAAGCACCATAACTTTGGGGTTGATTTCCGTTCCGGCTGTGCGCTTTCCGGGGGGCGTCCGATGAGCCGCTTCACTCGCTATGCTCGCTCCAGGGTCT
>JAVWKG010000167.1:0-4661 GCA_036638655.1 Lysinibacillus sp.
ATGACCAACTTCATGTTGGCCTGGAGGAGGCTCGTTGCTCGCCCCGCGGAAAGCGTCCGCCTGCAGTGGAATGTGCTTGCAAGTGCATATTATGATGTAGAGCCGAAATAAAGGGATTTTAAATTTTTTTTATTTACTTTATAAAACCTAGTTGACTACTTGGAGTAATGTGTTATATATTAATAACAAGGAAAATAATTGTAGTACGAGGTAAGTATTACCAGACTGCAATTCCCAATGGAGTATTAGGATGAATTGAATAAAAGAAATGCTAGCTAGTCAACTAGAGGCGTTTTAACAAAGGTATGTACTATTACAGCCTTTTGTTAAAGCGCCTTTTATGTTTATGGGGGGATAATATGTTAACGTATGAAACTTGGCAGGAGCCAACAATTGATTTTGAGCAGGATGAAACGTATAAAGCTGCACTAGAAGTTTTGCGATGGAGCTACGCACAGTATGGTGAGGAAATTGTTTATGCGTGTAGCTTCGGCATTGAGGGAATTGTCTTAATTGATTTAATTGCAAAAGTAAAACCAAATGCAACGATTGTTTTTTTAGATACGGATGTTCATTTCAAGGAAACGTACGAAACGATTGAGCGTGTAAAGAAAAAGTATCCTGATCTTAATATTATATTGAAAAAGCCTGTGCTAACTCTTGAAGAGCAAGCAACAGAGCATGGGGCGGAGCTTTGGAAGTCTAACCCAAATAAGTGCTGTGAAATTCGTAAGTTAACACCACTAAGTGAGGCATTAGCAGGTGCGAAAGCTTGGATTTCAGGCTTGCGCCGTGAGCAATCACCGACGCGTGCAAATACAAATTTCATCAATCGTGATGACAAATTTAAGTCGATAAAAATTTGCCCACTTATTCACTGGTCATGGAAAGATGTATGGCGCTATGTGTCTAAGCATGATTTGCCGTACAATCCGTTACATGATCAAGGATATCCAAGTATTGGCTGTGAGCATTGCACGCAACCAGCATTTACAATGGATGATTTGCGTGCAGGCAGATGGCAAGGGTCTGGAAAAACTGAGTGTGGATTACACGAATAAGGGAGTGCCGCCATGCTTGAATATATTGCTATAGCCATTAGTTTGTTTTTTGCGATGAATATTGGTGCGAGTGGTGCAGCAGCCTCGATGGGGGTTGCCTATGGGGCAGGGGCTATAAAAAAGGCTCGGCATGCTTTACTAATCTGCGCAGTAGGTGTATTTGCAGGAGCAGTACTAGGTGGCGGGGAAGTTGTAAAGACCATTAGCTCAGGCATTATGCCGCAGGAGTATATTACCGTAAAAGTCGTGATAATTATTTTAATTTCTGCGACTAGCTCGTTATTTTTCGCAAACATTTTAGGAATTCCACTTTCAACAAGTGAAGTAACCGTTGGAGCGGTAGTAGGAGTCGGTATTGCCTATCAAGTGCTCTTCGTTAAATCATTGCTAATTATTATGGCGTTTTGGGTGATTGTACCTGTAGTAGCTTTTGTAAGTGCACTCGTTTTTGGCAAGCTATTGTATAAATTACAAAGTAAAGGTCGTTTGAAAGATCGCCCAATATTAACGATTTTATTAGTGCTCGCTGGATTTTTTGAAGCTTTCTCAGCAGGGATGAATAATGTCGCAAATGCAGTAGGACCACTTGTTGGGGCTGGCATGATGAGCGTTTCAAATGGCATATGGTTGGGTGGTGCCTTTGTTGCACTCGGTGCAGTGTTACTTGGTAAAAGAGTACTTGAAACAAACGGCAAGAAAATTATTCGCTTTGAAAAAACGGAAGGGATTTTGATTTCGAGTACAGGGGCGGTGCTTGTTGGCATAAGTTCGGTGTTTGGGCTACCGGTCCCTTTAACGCAAGTGACATCCTCCGCTATTATCGGAATGGGTGTGGCGAAAAGTGGTACACAAGTTTTTCATAAACATATTGTGAAAAAAATTATCCGTATTTGGGTTGTATCACCTATCTTTTCGTTAGCAATTTCATATTTTCTTGTACAGCTATTTTTGGAGAAAGATTTATATGCCATTGTTTTGATCGGCAGTGTCATTGTCGGAACGCTTGGCGCAATTAGTTTAATGCGTACGATGCGTGAAGAAGAACAATCCATTTATGATTCTGGGGAAGGCATTTAAATATAAAACTTAGTATTTAAATAAAATTAGGGGGATATTAAAATGAGTTTACAACCACATGGCGGTATTTTAGTGCAAGCGTACAATCCTGAAAAATCGATTGGACATATTACGAAAGAGATTGAAATTGATGCAATGGCACTTAGTGATTTAGAGCTAATTGGCATTGGTGGCTATAGCCCGATTGACGGTTTTTTAACAAAGGAAGATTATGAATCTGTCGTTGCTCGTACACGATTAGCATCAGGCGTTGTATGGAGTATTCCAATTACATTACCTGTGACAAGGGAAGTAGCTGCATCTTTACAGGCTGGTGATGAAGTGAAGCTGTTACATAGCGGTGAAGTTTACGGCGTAATTGAGGTAGCAGATATTTATGAACCAAATAAGGAAAATGAGGCGCTGTTAGTTTATGGCACACAGGATTTAGAGCATCCTGGCGTAAAAAAATTATACGATCGCCCGAGCATTTATATTGGTGGGAAAATTACACTATTAAAGCGTTTAGAGAAAAAATTTGCAACGTATACATTTGATCCTACTGAAACACGTCAATTATTTAAAGATAAGGGCTGGCAAACAATTGTAGGTTTCCAAACACGTAATCCAGTGCACCGTGCACATGAATATATTCAAAAGGCAGCACTTGAAACAATCGATGGTCTATTTTTAAATCCATTAGTCGGGGAAACAAAGTCTGATGATGTGTCGGCTGCGATTCGAATGGAAAGCTATGAAGTTTTACTAAAAAATTACTACCCACAACACCGTGTGCAATTAGGTGTATTCCCAGCGGCAATGCGTTATGCAGGACCAAAGGAAGCAATCTTCCATGCACTTGTGCGTAAAAACTATGGTTGCACGCACTTTATTGTTGGACGCGACCATGCAGGTGTTGGTGATTATTATGGCACATATGATGCACAAAAAATCTTTGAGCAATTTACAAAAGATGAGCTAGGAATTGTGCCTTTGAAATTCGAGCATAGTTTCTACTGCAGTAAATGTGAGGGCATGGCTACAACGAAAACATGCCCGCATGACAGTGATTCACATATCGTTTTATCAGGCACAAAAGTACGTGAAATGCTTCGAAATGGTATAGTGCCGCCAAGTACATTTAGCCGTGCAGAAGTAGTGGAAGTACTTATTAATGGCATGCGTAAGGAGGTACTACATTGAGTACAAATATCGTCTGGCATGAGGCATCTATTGAAAAGCAGGAGCGTCATGCGCAAAACAAGCATCAAAGCTTTATTTTATGGTTTACAGGTTTATCAGCTTCAGGGAAATCATCTGTTGCAAATGCCTTTGCCCGCACATTATTTGAGCGAGGCAACCAAGCATTCGTCTTAGACGGGGATAATGTGCGCCACGGTTTAAATAAGGATTTAGGTTTTGGCGAAGATGATCGTAAGGAAAATATTCGTCGCATTGGTGAAGTATCGAAGTTGTTTGTAGAGAGCGGTCAAATTGTGCTTACGGCTTTCATTTCACCATACAGAGCGGATCGCCAAGTTGTGCGTGAGCTAGTGGAGGACGGGGAATTTATAGAAGTGTATGTGAAGTGCTCTGTGGAAGCATGCGAAAAGCGCGACCCAAAAGGGTTGTATAAAAAAGCACGTAATGCAGAAATTCCAAACTTTACAGGTATTAGTGCACCATATGAAGAGCCAGAAAATCCAGAAATCATTTTAGATACAGAGCATTTTTCAATTGAACAATGCGCTCAGCAATTAACAGATATTTTAACGGCTAAAGGGTTAATTTAAGAGGAAATAGAAAACGACCATTCACTACAATTTGTAGCGGATGGTCGTTTTTCATTTTACTTACTATATTGAAGGCGAAGTTTGACTTAGGTCGCTCGAGTTTGTCTTGAAGTCGCTCAAGTTGCGCTTCGAAGCTGCTTTAATCTCACCACGTACCAAGATTTCTTTGAACAAACATTATTTCATGCCTTGCTCTTTTTTCATGCGTTCAATTTCAGGAGCTAGGTCGTCGCGGACAGTTCCTTTCCATGGCTTGACGCCTGCAATGTACGAAGAGCGAGTCATAATATGTCCACCGACAGGTCCTGTAATGAATAAGAATAAAATCCCCAGTAAAATACGTGGGTTGAAGTGATCTTCGATGAGCCAAAAGTGAAGGAATACACCGATTAGTACACACATAACGCCGAGTGTCGCACTTTTTGAAGCGGCATGTGCACGTGTGTATAAATCAGGTAGTCGCATTAGACCTATGGCTGTCACAACAATAAATAGTACCCCTATAGAGATGAAAAAGATAACTAAACTATTAGCGAGAATTGTCACGTTTAATGATATCTCCTTTCTCTATAAATTTAGAGAAAGCTACTGTACCGATAAACGATAAAATCGCTAACAATAAAATGATTTCTAGGAAGAAACTCGTCTCCGCTAAAATGGAAAACAGACCGATTAATGAAATAAGTGATACGCCAAGAGAATCGAGTGCCACTACTCGGTCAGACGAAGATGGCCCTTTGATCATACGGAA
>JAVWKG010000168.1:0-4544 GCA_036638655.1 Lysinibacillus sp.
TGAATACCCTTTGGATTGCCTTTACGTACTAAAAAAACAATCGTCGAAGTGTATGGTGCTGAATTATTTTCTAAACGATTTATCCAGTCCTCATCTAATAGCTGCTTTTCTGCAATCGCATCAATATCATAGGCAAGTGCTAGCGTAACAACATCCGCATCTAAGCCATCAATAACCGAGCGTGCCTGACTTCCCGAACCACCATGTGATTGATTAATCCTTACCTCTTGACCCTTTTCCTGCTGCCAATACGTTGCAAATTCCTCGTTAAATTCTTGATATAGCTCACGCGTTGGATCATACGACACGTTTAAAATTTCAATAGTATCATTTGATTTTGAATTCCCTGTTGCCGAATCATCACCACAAGCGGCAAGTAACCCCACTGCACTTAAAATAATCGCTGCGCGGCTAAAAATCGTTCGCTTTTTCATCACACATTCCTCCTTAATGGCCTAAATCGTGTATTGATACCTTAGGTTTTTCTCATCAGCCGGTGTTTGGACCACACTGAATGAAGACCCATACTAACCATCCATCCCCCACTTGTAGAAGTAGGGGACTTTTTGCTGAATCAAGTTAAATACAAAAAGAGGCTGTTTACTTGAGTACACAAAATAATCGTGTCTTCAAGTAAAACAGCCTCTAGTTTTCTAGTGAGCTTTTAATTCATAGTATTCTAATAAACATTATAATATTTCATAACCCTTTATTTGTCAACTGAATATTTAGACTTTTCTTGATTACCCATTTCGTGCACACTGGTGTATTAAATAAGGTGGTTTTTTCGTCAAACGAATGAAGCCACATGAGAAACATAAATAGTTAGTTCTTTCTAAATCTAGTGCTCGCTGATCTCGGATATAAAAAAAGACAGAAACACGAATGGACCTGTGTTTCTGCCTTTTATTTTTTATCTTTTAGGACCTATTTCTCTTAATGCACAATACGATAAAGTAAATACCATATTATCTTAGCCTCTTCAGGACTTTGGCGTTTTGTCGTTAATGATTTTGGGTAATGAATGGTTTCCATTTCAATATGCATATATCGATCCACATATGGGTTCAGCCAGAATGCTTGATCCAGTGCTTGATCCAGTGCTTGATCCAGTGCTTGATCTGTCTTTGCTGTAGCTCCTTCACTTTGCTTCAGCCACAACCATTTCAGCCACATTGTCATCGCATCTGAATCATCATGATAGTTTATTAGTAACTTTTCCGCTTTGTCTGGCATCCATAATGCGAGATAACATACAATTGCTAAAAAACGCGCGCCTTGGTTGTCGGTCGGATTGATGTGCAGTAATTTTTCAAAATACCTTACGGCTTCCTCATACTTTCCTTCTTCAAAGTACGAAATTCCGTAAATAAAGATCGCTCGCATATACGGACGATTTAATTGGTAGGCCCATGGTTTTTCTATGGATAAATCTACTTGTTGCTCGCTATATCGAATCGCTTGCTCAATATAATCACGCTGCTCCTGCAAATCTTTTACTTGTTCAGCGCGCAATAGCAAGGCATCCGGATTTTGCGGATCTACATTCCATGCTTTATTCGCTAATTCCAGCTTTTCATACGTCCACGAAGATAAATAGCTTTCGTAAGCAATAACTTGCGCTAACTCTTTATCCGTTTTAGGAATAAACGGTCTATTTTGCAACTTGTTCAGTTCTTTTAAAAAATCTTGCTCCGAAGTGATGTCAATCAGCTCATCCTGGGATTGCATCATCATCTTCCATTGCTCGAATTCCGATGGACGCGGATCCGTACCATGCACAAAGGCCATTATTGGTTTATTCAAATCAGTCTTATTTACGGTATAAAAATCTAGCAACATCTTTTCATATTTTCTTGCGGTCGTTGCAGAGACTCCAAAATAATCCAATATTTCTTTCCTTTCAAAGCTATTACTATAATAGCCCAATGTATCCCCCGCTAAGACTGCACCAGCTAAAAAGCCTTGCTGTTTTTGCATGCGCTTTGGATAGCCCTCTAGTTGTAAAAACTTCTCTGTAACTTGACAGATTTCAGTAAAACCTAAATCCAACGTAATCAATTCATTGCCTAGTGCTTGCAGTAAAGATTCTTCCTGTTCAGATAAAGCGATCTCCTCTGGACATTCGTTCTTCCCTATCATCTCATAGCATAAGAAAAGATTTTCATAAAAGAATTCATCCGTCGTTTGCCACTGCCCTTTTGCATAAGTTGATTTGATCCACCAGATCGCCTCTGAACCACTAATATGAGGAGATATCACCATCACGTTAATATTGAAATAGCTAGTAGGCGATTCTACCGAGCTATTTAAAAACGGACCAAAAATATAATCGCCCCTATTAGCAAATAGGACATTATCTTTTTCTACTTCTATTGTTTCACCCGTTAAAACATCTGTCGTCACATAATGCTCATTTTGTACGTCATCAATCTGCAAAAACATATACTTCGGTTTTCGCCATTTTTCTAATAACGTTTTTACCGCTGGACGGATTGTCCTTTTTATCTCCCAGTCAATATGTTGATGCCAAACGTCTAAATAATACATGAACGAGTATGCATCTGAATAAATAAACTTTGCATCTATTGGTGAAAAGACTTTGGATAACTTTATCGGTTGATTCGCTTTCCATTCAGTCATTTTGCGAATGTCAATCAGCGGTAACTGTTTCTCCCCAAAACGGTCAATACAATCTTTTAGTTCATTTTTTATCGGCATTGCTACTGCCACAACATTTTGCTTCTTTAAACAGCACGCCTTATACTTTTTCCCGCTACCACATGGGCACGGTTCATTTCGTCCAACCATTTTACCACCTCTCAAAACTTATAGAAAATTCAAAAATCAATGATGCAAATTTCAAGTAGCAATTATGCAGATGCACAATCTAGTACCATTCTAAATTTCCCTTTTATTAATATGACATTAGTATAGCACATGATTCTTGTCGTAAATGTCGTGCACCTGCTGCAAATAAAAATATGCTCTCGTATTTTAATTTTGCATATAGATAACGAAAGGAATTCAACTGTGACGATTACCGCGTCAATTGGCTTGCCTATTCATTTAGAACAGGCTTTCTTCTACCAAAAACACCTATTACCCACAACATTTCTTATACTTCTTTCCACTACCACAAGTACATGGATCATTACGACCAATTTTATCTACTTGTACAGGCTCCATTTTTGTAAATGCGACATGATTTGATGAATAGTCAGGAAGTGCATTCATTGAAAAATCGAGGCGTGTATTTTTATCATTACTTTCCTTACGCCACGTGTCTAATAATGGATGTGATTTCTCTAATGTTTTGTAATGCGCATAAAACGTTTCCCCCATATCAAATACGTTCGCATAGCTATCTTGCTCGATAAATTGTTCAATATAAGGAATAGCACGCTCTGAAAATTGACTCGTTAATGCATCGAGTAAAAATTCCTGCATTTCGATATCATTCGTTTTAGGATATGCGTCAAGTAAAACTTTTTCAGATAAAGGGGTTTTAATTTGCTTCAAAATTGAAATAACGGTAATTCCCTTTTCATGATCTAGAACAAACGGAGCAATCGCGTTTACTACTTCATCTGATTGCATAGCCGCTAATGCTTTTTGCACTTCTTCCAGCAGTAGATCATCATCTTGACGCTCAAGTAGCTTCACTAATAATGGAATTGACTTATGTACTTGTAACTTACCACACGCATAAACCGCTAAAATCCCAAAATCACCATAATATTCGTCATCTATTTCAGCTAATACGGCACGATATGCTTCATCTGCATCATACAAACCGACTATCATCAACTGATTCAGCATTCTCTCCGCTTGATAATAAAGTTCCATCGAAAAGTTATCATTCATCGCATCCATATGCGTTATAAATAACTCTTTTAGTGGCTCCAACTCTTCTCCTTGTTTGCCCTCAAAAGCATACAGTTGTCTTTGCAATTTCATGAAGTTCTTTGACACATACTGCTCAAATATTTGCTCGTGCTTAAAAAATAACGGAAGCGGCACATTTTCTATAAAACCGTGTACTAAAAGCTTTTCATTTTTCTTTAACTGCCCTAGCCAGCTAATTAATAACTCTAGTGTCGTTTCATCTTTTACAAATGAGCGACCTTGCGCAAGTAGTCTCTTTCTAAACCCCTTATGCTCCGTTGCGTAGTGCATTAAATCATTTGTAAGATGTGCAGGCACTTGTGGAAACTCGCTTAAATGGAATAGCCACCCTTCTCTTAGAATGTTATCGTCTGTTAGTAAAAACGGTCGTACCTTTTCAATAAATGTTGTCATAGTTGTCCTCCTAATTGGGTTTAACTGTATTGTATAGCAACTGCAATTGATTAGAAAACTATTAATACTTGCTAGCTGTTTTATCAATTAACTGATTTACAATTCAAGCTTGTATACAAAATCAAATAAGGGGAGTTGTTCAGTACTCCCTAATTATACCTACATTACTACTACACACCTATCACAAACTTTGATATCCTTAATAATATAAACTTAAGGAGGGCATATGATGGCGGGAAAAC
>JAVWKG010000169.1:0-4472 GCA_036638655.1 Lysinibacillus sp.
TCAGATGACATATTTAGTCCTCCCAATCCTTGAAATTTGAACTTTTTAAGTTCATAAATATTTTATCCAACTGAGATTGATCTCATCCATCAACAACTATTTCTTTTTGGTTTAAAAAAATTTAACATGTTTGTCTGGACATACTTGTCTTTTGATCACAATGTCCAGACATTTTCTAAAGGATTGCTTATTTAATGATTTCTTGGGTGTCTAACATAATGACTTTTGTATGGGTTACTTTTGTGAATAATTTTTATTAATATTGGGCAAATATACTTTAAACGATAATTACCACAATTTGTTTGAAACTAGGTCGAAGTTTTCGGACTCTTTTATTCATGCTCCTCACCTTCCTCTAAAATGTTGCTGTCTGTTGCTGTCATTGATCAAGGCATTTAATCGACTATACTCGATACGCAAAGCTTCCTCACCTTCTACTGTAATTTGATAAGTCTTCCTTCTACCATCATCTTCTGCTAATGAAATAAGACCGTCTTTTTGCATCCGTGAGAGTACTCCGTAAAGTGTTCCCGGCCCCATTTTTAATCGGCCATTCGAAACGTCTGTAATGGCCTGCATAAGCTGATACCCATGGTTAGGACGCATTAACGCTAGTAGTACATAATACATTGCTTCGGTCATTGGTCCCCCATTATAAGCCATTGCGTACATCCCTTCTTTTGTTCTAAAAAATATTATACAAAGTATTATTATGTTATGCGATATATCGTATAACATAATAATACTTAATGCTCTACCTAATGTAAATTAATAATGAACAAACAATCTTACTTTATTTTTCTCGATTTCAACTAAACAAAAGATATTAGACACTAAGAAAAGCGTATTCGAAAAAATCCCGAATACGCTTCATTTAATCTTCCATCGTTTCTAAATAGCCTTGCTGTAAACATGTATCCGTCAAAAACTGCTTAATCCCCGTGGCAAATGACAATTCAATCGTGCTACTCGTAACGGCTAATATTTCCCCTTCTCCAAAAATCACATGCTTTACTTTTGAGCCAACTATTAACGCTGACTCGGTTGTAACCGTCCGCTCATTTCGGTATTGTTTCATTACTTTCATCGGACTTTTCGACGCTTTCTTTGGTAATTCCTGTGGTGAAACGATTTGTTTAAGTGCCTTCATGAAAATGGAGGGCACCATACTTGTTTTAAAACGCTTACTATACGAAATCAATTCCAAATGGCGAATCGCACGCGTAATACCGACATAAAAGAGTCGCGTTTCTTCCTCGATTTCTTCTTCCGCTTCACTAGGTAAAATCCCCTCAATCAAGTCGATCAAATATACGCGTTCAAATTCCAAGCCTTTTGAACTGTGCAATGTTGTCAGTGTAATTGCATTCAACTCATTTGTGATATGAGATGAGCGTGCTAAATTTTCAAGCTGCTTCAAACGACCCGCAAATTCTGTCATTGTCGGCGTATGGCGAGCAATTAAACCAAGTACATCCACAATATCTCGTAATTTTTCATAATTAAAACCGAGATCCTCACTCATTTTCTTTAAAGTACGTTCATAACCAAAGTCATAAAGGATATGCTCTAGCATAGCTGTTGGCGTCGTTTTATCAAATTGAATGCTCTCATACGTTTTGCGAATCCGCTTAATATATTCAGGCTGATAGTCTTTTAACGCAACATGTTCTAACAACTGCGTGAATACACAGCAATCCCCTGGCACTTTCTGCAGCGCCTTCAATTGCGTTGGTGTAATATAAGCATTCATTTTCCTGTATACTTTTTCAAACACAGAGATATTCTTTGTATTGTACGCTAGACGCATGAAGTTCTTAATATCCTCCACGACCCAATGCGTGAAAAAACGAATCGTGGAATCTTTCATATAAAATGGCAAACCTGCTCTATCAAACGCGTCCATAAGCGGAATGGCTGACGTATTATTTCGATATAAAATCGCCGTTGAGCCGCACTTAGACAGATTTCCCAACTGATCCACTAAATATTTGGCCTGCAAATTATAATTTTCTAGAATTTTAAATGAGATTGGCTCTGCTGCAGGATTTTTCGTAAACATTTGCTTGTTATAACGCTTTTTATTTCGCTGAATGAATATATTGGCTGGCTCTACTATTGTTGCAGATGAACGATAGTTTTGCGTCATAAGTAAAACATGTGCCTCCGGATATACCTTTCGGAAATTCAACAAATAATCTGGCTCTGCACCGCGCCAGCTATAAATGGCCTGATCCTCATCTGCAACAACGCATAAATTTTGATGGACTGCGACGAGCTTTGCGATGATCGCATGTTGAACGGGCGATGTATCCTGACTTTCATCCGTTAAATAATAATCGTAGCGGCGTTGGTATTGCGCCAGTACATCTTGATTTTTCGCGAAAATATCATTCGCCATTAATAGCATGTCGTCAAAATCTATTAACAAGCGGTCACTACCTGTGCGTTTATATTCCTCATAATGCTGTAAAATCTCGACTTTTCTTGGTACCTTTACTTCTGCAATAGCCCATTCATGTTCTGGCAGCATTTTATTTTTGATAAACGTTATGTACGTCAGTAGCTCATCTAACTGATCTTCGGTAATTTTTGAGCCATTTAATGTTTCAAAAATCTCTCGAAGCACTCGTTTTTTTGAAACAACACCAGGCTTGTCCGATTCTTCAATGATGCCGTACGAAATGCCCTGACGTTCCAGTGTCTGCCGCACAACTTGAAAAGCTAAACTATGGATCGTCGAAAAATCAACCGGTTGCAAATGCGGGAAAAACTTTGCAAAACGTGCCTTCATATCATCGGCCGATGCCTTACTAAACGTGACAGCCTTTATGCGAGAAGGATGTACACCAAGCGCCTCAATCATATAGCCAATACGCATAATAATCGTCGTCGTTTTTCCTGAACCGGGAGATGCCAATAGTAGCAGCGCCCCATTCGTTTGTAACACCGCTTGCGTCTGTACATCATTTAGACGAACGCCAAGTGAACGTTCCTTTTCCTCAAAAAACGCTTTTTGCGCTCCATTCATATCAATCGCTCCGTTCCAAACAATCTATATTTTATTATAACCCAATAAACTCAATGCTGATGATAGCCGCACGATATTAAATTGCTCTAGTGCGTTCATCATTCGAATAACTCTATCGTTGTGAAGATTATGGTGTATCCAATTATAGGAGCTCTTTGTGACAAAGCTCTGTCCAATTATTCCATCATAACAGTTTTTCTCTTTTCTCCTTTCGACAATTGCCAAAGAAAACCTTTGGACACTTTCATACTCAATATGCACTTAGAAATCTGAATGAATAAAAAAGGACCTCTGTAGAATTACTCTACAAAGGCCTCAACAAATATTAATATTTATAAAGTGTTGCGATTAGTTCAAATCCAGCGCCAATTGTCCAAAAAATCACATAATCATTTCGTTTTACTTGTCCAGTTTTTATCCCTTCATGTAAAGCAATAAATGGACTACTTGTCCCTGTATAGCCAAACTTATCGCCGACATAGACCACTTGTTCATCGGTTAAATTAAAGTGTTCCTTGATTTTAATGATATTACTCAAAGCAAATTGTGATAAGCAATACTTTACTTCACTAGGTTGTATGTTATGACGCTTGAACAATGTCTCAAACATTTCATAGGTTGCGTCAAGTACAATGCTGCCATCAAAAGGAATGTTTAAAATATGTTTTAAATCATCCGTTTCTCTAAGCCCTTTTGCAAATCCTTCAGCAGGATACATCATTTTTTCTGCATACACTGTATTTACATGGTAAACAGAATCGATAAATCCTACTTCCTCAGTTGTTCTTTCTACAATCATTGCAGCCACTCCATCACCAAAACATGCATAAGCTAGCGGATCTTCTGGGTCACTAATTAAAGACAAATAATCAGCTCCAACAATTAAAGCATATTGAATAGATTTGTTTGAATTCATGTAGTGACTAACTTGTTCTAATGCTACAGTCATACCTGCACAGTTAGCATTTAAATCGTACACGATTGTTTCTGGTTTTGGTTTAAGATTGTCGAATAAACGAATAGCATTTGATGGAATCGTTGTTTCAGGTGTTTGAGTAGTGTAGATCATCATATCAAGGTCTGTTGCCTTTAAACCTGTTTTTTCTAGAACAGCATTAGTTACTTTAATGGCCATTGTTAAAGAAGTCTCATTAGGTTCGTTGTTAATATAACGCTTTTCTCTACCCATGGCATTTAAAAGACCTCTAATATCTTTGCCCTTTTTATCAAAATGGTCTATATAAAATTGATTATCTACTGCGTTATTTGGATGAAAAATAGCTATATCTTTAATTTTGATGTTGTTCATGATGGTAAATATTCCTCTTTTCAATAACTTGTTTATTTCTATTTTTTATTAAAACTAAAAGGGGCTGTCTAATAAGTCCCTAAAATAAAACAGGTGTAGAAAAACGAGTCGTTTTTCTACACCTGTTTTTGT
>JAVWKG010000170.1:0-4452 GCA_036638655.1 Lysinibacillus sp.
AACGCTTCCTCCTCCAACACCTCTGCATACCCTTGCTTATTAAATAACTTCGCATTTAAAATTTGATCACCACGACTTTTTTGTGCTGAAAGCGGAATGAGTAGCATTGGTTTATGTAATGCTAAAAACTCAAAAATCGAATTCGAGCCTGCACGCGATACAATGACATCTGCCGCATGCAATAAATGCGGGAGCTCAGTCGTTACATATTCAAATTGCTTGTATCCTGGCATCGTATCTAGCGCGTTATCTGCATTCCCCTTTCCACATAGGTGAATAATATGAAAGGTTTGCAAAAGCTCTGGTAAATTACGGCGCAGTGCATCATTTAGTACGACTGAACCTAAACTTCCTCCCATTACAAGAAGGACAGGTTTTTGCGTAGTAAAGCCACAAAAAGCAAGTCCTTGTGCCTTACTTCCTGCAAATAACTCTTGTCGAATAATCGAACCCGTACAAGTTGATTTCTCCTTTGGTAAATGCTGCAATGTTTCCTCGAAAATCGTAAAAATATGTGAAGCAAAAGGTAACGCAATTTTATTGGCAAGTCCTGGCGTCACATCCGATTCATGAATGACAACCGGAATTCCTGCCATTTTCGCTGCCATCACCACGGGTACTGAAACAAAGCCACCTTTTGAGAAAATCACTTGCGGTTTTACTTTTTTGATGATACGAAAAGCTTGCATCACACCAGCTAGCACACGGAATGGATCCGTAAAATTTTTCATTGAAAAATAACGACGCAGCTTTCCACTTGCAATGCCGTAAAATGGCACTTGAGGAAATGCCTCGCCAATTAATTCTTTTTCAATGCCCTGCTCAGATCCAATATAGTGGACATCATAACCTAGTTCAAGTAAAGATGGGATAATCGCTTGGTTGAGTGATACATGCCCAGCTGTCCCACCACCGGTTAAAATGATTGATTGTTGTTTCAAGTAAATTCTCCTATTCTAAAAAGCTTTTAGCATAGCCTCTCTTGTTGATAAACGTTTCCAGTCTTTTATTTTACTATATGCCTTGAAAAAGCGATAGATGAAGGACCCGATAATTTTACTATTCGTCAAAACAAGTATGGTATACTAGTGACTTATTATGCATAAAAGGAAGAAGTCATCATGTATGAAACAACTACGTTAAAAGAGAAGTATGGTTTACTGTTAAAAATGATTGTCCCTATCCTAGTAACACAAGTTGCCATCTATTTAATATCATTTTTCGATATTTTAATGGCCAGCCGGTACAGCACGGCTGATTTGGCTGGTGTTTCGATTGGTTCCTCCATCTGGATGCCAGTCTACATAGGACTCTCGGGTATTTTACTGGCGATCACACCCATTGTGGCACAACTCGTCGGTGCTAAGAAAGCAATAGATGCGAAAAAGGCAGTGCAACAGGGCTTGTATGTGTCGTTACTAATCGCTGCTTTCGTCTTCCTTCTATTGTTAGTAGGTATTGACTGGATGCTTGGCAATATGCAGTTAGAAGCCGCTGTACATACAATTGCGAAAGGTTATATTTACTCAATGTGTGCTGGTATTGTACCACTGTTTTTATTTGTTGTACTACGCTGCTTCATCGATGCACTCGGCAAAACACGTGTGACGATGATTATTACACTTATTGCTGCACCCATTAATATCTTTTTGAATTATGTTTTCATTTTCGGGAAGTTTGGTGTCCCTGCTCTCGGGGGTGTTGGTGCTGGTGTCGCGACTGCCATTACCTATTGGTTAATTTTCTTTATCACTGTATGGATTGTCGCGAAGCACGTACCATTTGAAAGCTTCCGTATTTTCCATGAGTGGCCGAGGCTAGAATGGGCAAGTTGGAAAGGCATTTTATTAATTGGCGTACCTATCGGGATTGCACTTTTTGTCGAAACAAGTATTTTCTCTGCAGTAACAATGATGATGAGCAGTTTTAGTACAGAAATCATTGCAGCTCATCAAATTGCACTTAATTTTACATCCTTACTTTACATGGTACCACTTAGCATAGCCATGGGGACGACTATTTTAGTTGGCTTCGAAATTGGTGCCAGACGTCTGCACGATGCGAAGGTTTATAGTTATTTATGTATTGGTACCGCGGTACTTTTTAGCTTTATTTCAGCCCTTATTCTGTTTACTTTTAGAGAACCCATCGCCTCGGTTTACTCGACTGATTCGAAGGTGCTCGAATATGCTGTTCAATTTTTAATATTTGCAGCGATTTTCCAATTGTCAGATGCTATTCAAGCACCTGTACAAGGAGCACTACGTGGCTATAAAGATGTGACGATTACGTTTATTATGGCGATTATTTCTTATTGGGTGATCGGATTACCTGTAGGCTATATGCTTGCAACCTATACCGATTTGGGTCCATTCGGCTATTGGATAGGTCTTGTTGCAGGATTAACTACTGGTGCCATCACATTATCGATTCGACTATGGCGTGTGCAACGTAAATATAAATTGGTGTAACTAAGTAAGTGTGCAAATACAAAATGCCGAAACGTTGATTTAACAGCGTTTCGGCATTTTTACATATAAGTAATTTCGTTGTAAGTAAACTTAATATACTTATTTTTTAATAAATTGTTGTGTCCAATGGTGAACCGTTGCCACATAGCCTACGCCGATATGAGTAAAGCTTGTGCTCATAATGTTCGCACGGTGACCTGGTGAATTCATCCAAGCTTTGACAACCTCTTCAGGTGTGCGTTGCCCTTTAGCGATGTTCTCACCTGCTGATTTATAAGAAATTCCTAGTGCCTTCATTCGATCAAATGGTGAACCGAACGTCGGGCTTGTATGTGAAAAGTAATTATTTTTTTGCATATCTAACGATTTTTCGCGTGCTGCTGCCATCAATTTTGTGTCCATTTGAAATGGTGCTAAACCGGCTTTCTTACGCTCTGCATTCGTTAATGTTACTACCTGTTGCTCAAAAGCATTAACATCTGAATTCGTTACTGGTGGTGGTGTCGGTTTCCCCTCACTTGGTTTAGATGGTTGACCTGGCTTTGGTGGAGTTGGCTTGTAATTTCCTTGCCATTTATTCGACCACTTATATTTGTATGTCGATTGTTTCACCTGACCTCCATCTGTATTACTTGCAGCAGAAGCCAATTGAATTGGAGCTGCTAATAAAAATGCTACACAAATTGCAATGAGTGTTTTTTTCATTTTGCAATTCCTCCTCTCTGCAACCTATCGTAAATGATAGTTTCTATTAAAATAGTGCCAGCATTTGCTAACACCACCAATAGACAAGAGGATTCCTTTAAAATAGCCTATTTCAATACGCTACAAATAGTAAATCTGCCCAATCTAAGAAGTTATTACACTTTGAATGGGGTTGACAGCATTACATAAATGCTAGTTTTCAGCGTCCAAGCCAATCACTTGCACGGCACTAACATTTTCTCCAATCACAACAAGTTTGGCAGGAATTTTTATATATTCTGGTAGCCATTGCACCATGCCATATGCATATTGGAACAACATTGGATTTTTCACACCTTTTATAGGAACAAACCCTTTCATACGATACACGGTCTCTGGCAATTGACGCACCCAATCCTCAAATTGCTCCTGTGTAAACTGAACATCTGTAAATTCTACAAGACGTGAGCCTAATTGCATGGATGAAATGGGCGCCTTAACGATTTCACTTTTATCTATCGGTGTTGTAGCTTGTAAACCTTCTAGTAGGTGTAATGGCACACGTCCATTTGTCGTTTGTAATATAAAGGCATGTGGATTAAACGATTGTAACTCGTAAACTACTTTTGCTTGTTCTGCCTCAGTTAGTAAGTCCGTTTTATTCGCTAACAATAAATGCGCATGGCGAATTTGTTCCATGAACAGTGAACGCACTTGCGGTGTCAACGTTTCACGATTTAACCACAGCTTGCTGTCTGCCACTGTGACAATGCCCTTCACATTTAATTCCTGTGCAAATAAAGGCGAATAAACAGCGTCTAAAGCCTCCACAGGATGAGCGGCACCAGTCGTTTCAATAACGAGTACATCAAAGTCACTGTCGGCTAATAATGACTGTATTTGTGCTTCTGTCTTCTCTGATCCTGTACAGCAAATACACCCCTCTAGCATTTCCTTCAAAGGAACATCCTCTTCTACTGCTTGTGAATCAAAAGGCAATTTCCCTAGCTCATTCATAATGACAGCTGGCTTTAAGCCCTGCCCTTTCAATTGTCGAATAACATCCGTTAGCATTGACGTTTTACCGCTTCCTAAAAACCCACTAAATAAATATACATCTTTCATCGTTATAGCCTCCATATGTAGGAAAGAGCCGACTTCATCATCTAAGTCATGCTTGATGAAAAAGTCAGCTCCCCTATTTACTTTATTCTTTTACTGGCTCTACTCCATAATCTGTACTTGACAGCACATTCCACTGCAGGCGGACGCTTTCCGCGGGGCGAGCGACGAGCCT
>JAVWKG010000171.1:0-4403 GCA_036638655.1 Lysinibacillus sp.
TATTTTTCTCGGGTATGGAGAATTTAAATGGACAGAGTAGTGCGATGCTAAGTTATTTAGACCCTTATGTGACGATACTTTTTTCTGCTATGATCTTACAAGAACAAAGGACGTTAGTTCAAATGATCGATGGCGCATTATAGCTGGGCTCAACATTTGTTAGTGAAAATAAATCGATTAGATTTCCTAAAAAACCAAAAACTCGCTAAATAAATTAAAAACCAGTGTGAGCTAAATTTCATACTGGTTTTTAATGCCCTAAGTATTTACCACTCTGCAATAGAGCCGTCTTTATGACGCCAGATTGGGTTTTTCCAATCATGCACTTGTTGTGCCATTTCCCTAATATAGACCTCATTCATTTCAATACCTAAACCAGGTCCATCAGGTATAGTAATAAATCCATCTTCATAATGGAATACTTGCGGGTTTTTTAAGTAATCTAATAAATCCTGACCTTCACGATTATAATGAATGCCTAAACTTTGCTCCTGAATAAACGCATTATAGCAAGTGGCATCTACTTGTAAACAGCTAGCAAGTGCAATTGGACCTAGCGGACAATGTGGTGCTAAAGCAACATCATACGCTTCTGCCATCGCAGCTATTTTTTTCGTTTCTGTAATGCCTCCCGCATGCGATAAATCCGGCTGGATGATATCGACAAAGCCTTCTTGTAGTACTTGCTTAAAGTCCCATCTTGAGAACATCCTTTCACCAGTTGCAATTGGCGTCGAACTATTTTTCGTAATATCTTTTAATGCATCCAAATTTTCCGCAAGAACAGGCTCTTCTATAAATAATAATTTAAATTGCTCTAATTCTCTTATTAATACCTTTGCCATCGGTTTATGTACCCTTCCATGAAAATCTAAACCGATATCTAAATCATATTTAAAGGTATCTCGAAGTAATCCAATACGCTCGATCACCTCATCGACTTTTTTAAATGAATCGACTATTTGCAATTCCTCTGTGGCATTCATTTTTACAGCTGTAAATCCTAAGTCCATTACTTTTTTAGCTTCATCTACCAAATCCTGTGGACGATCTCCACCGATCCAGCTGTATGTTTTAATTTTAGTGCGACAAGCTCCTCCCATTAACTCATGGATACTTGCATTATGAAAATGCCCCTTAATATCCCAAAGTGCCTGATCAATACCAGCAATCGCACTCATAAGAATGGGACCTCCTCGATAAAAGCCACTCCTATACATCATGTTCCAATGATCCTCAATATTCAGTGGGTTTTTTCCAATTAATTGGCTCATTAATTCTTCAACTGCTGCCTTTACCGTATGGGCCTTCCCTTCTATTACCGGCTCTCCCCATCCTACAAAACCTTCGTCTGTTTCAATTTTTAAAAATAGCCATCGTGGTGGGACTTGAAATAATTCATAACGGGTAATTTTCATTTAGCTTCTCCTTTATACAATGAATTTTTTACTCCCTTTGTATTCATTTGAACAGCAAACACACTACCTGATAACGGATATTGTTGCAGTTGCTCCTCTGTTAAATCACTTTTTGCCGTAGTAATCCATAGCGTATCTAAAAATTCACCAGTAAATGAACAGCTAGTAACATACAGTGCTGGGACAATAATTTCGCTGACGATTTCTCGACGTTGTGGATTAAACTGAATTACCTTGCCACCACCCCAAATAGCTATCCATATATCCCCTTCTAAATCGATTGTTATGCCATCCGGTGTCATTCCCTCGGGTGTACAAAAAATAACTTCTTTGTTTTCCCAATCATATGCATTATTTTTCTTCTGTACGGCATACAATTCCCTTTTGCCACTATCTACAACATACATCGTGTCATCCTGCCACGCTATACCATTTGGAATGATAAACCCTTGTGTCTCCTCGATAAGCTCACCCGTTTTTGTGTAACGGTAAATGGAACCAAGTGGCGCTACAGGAGTATATTGCATCGTGCCAAACCAAAAGTCACCGTGCGGATCTACTTTGCCGTCATTACATCTCATTTCGGTAGGGAGTTGGAACGATTCAGCTAGCTGTTCAAAATGGTCGTCTTCAAATGAATAGTGAAACAACCCTTTGTTCGTTGCTAGTAGTAAATGCGCTTCTTGTTCGTAAAATGCAAAACTACCAATATGAAAAGGTAATACGCGTTTTTCGATGGCGTCTCCTGTGAGGTTTGAACGATATAAATAGCCATTCAAAATATCCGTCCAATATACTTTTTGATTTCTTTCATCCCAAAGCGGGCCTTCTCCTAACGTTTGTTGGAGTTTAATTTTTAATAGCGCTTCCATTGTGTTCACTCCTCTTGGAACTTTCGCACAATTGACGTTATTTCCTGTGCTTTGCTTACAATTTCATGATACTCATGATTCCCTATTGTTTGGCTATTTGTTGGGAATGCGCTTGATACACCTAAAGAATATGCGCCTGCTTCAAGATATTCTAAAATATTGGAGGCATCGATACCGCCAGTTGGTGCACACGGAATAAAAGGTAATGGACCTGCTAAATCCTTTATAAATTTACTGCCTAGCAAATGCGCAGGAAATAGTTTAATGATTTGCGCGCCTGCCTCATACGCCTCCAACATTTCCGTAGGGGTAAAGGCACCAGGGATCATGACACAATTTTTCGCCACAACTGTTTGGATAATCGTTTTATTTACAACAGGTGAAAGCATAAAATCAACCTGACATTCGAGTAATTGCTCTGCCATTTCCACGGTGAGCACAGTCCCTGCCCCCACTTTCATAGATGGATGACGCCTTTTAATTTCCACAATTGTTGATACAATATTATCTGAATCTGCTGTAATTTCCACACTCCTAATGCCACCTTCATAAAGCGCTTGGACTGCTTTCAAACAATTTTCTTGTGGTAAACGCCTTAAAATCGCAATAATCGGATACTTTTTTAAATGCTCTAACGTGTTCATCTTTGCACTCCTCATCGAAAAACATTTTCATTACCAGTGGTTTGCTTTAAAAAACGGTCGAGCTCCTCTGTTGTTGGTAAATTTTCTATATCTCCCTCGGCCATAACTGCCATTGCACCCATTGCATTTCCGATCAATACGCTGTCTTTCAAACTGCCTTTTTGCAGAGTACTGTAAATTATCCCAGCAGCAAAAGCATCACCCGCGCCTATCGGATCCACCTCTTCTACTTGGAAGGCTTCGACATAGCCACTCTCTTCTGGACTCACAAAATAAGTGCCCCGGTTGCCATCTTTTAAAATAATGGTTGCCTTTATTTCGCTAGATAAGTGATCGAGAATAACTTTTGGATCAGCGGATGTGAGATTAAATAAAAATTGCGCTTCATGCACATTTGGCATAAAAAAATGGCTATGCATGGCTAATTCTTTTAATCTTGCTATTTGATTGCTATCTGATAACAATTTCATCCGAAGATTGGGATCGAAAAAGATGCGCATTTGGTGTTTTTGCGCGAATCGAACACATTCCATACACGCTTCATATGCACTTTCACTTAATAAAGGTGTAATGCCCGTTATATGCAAAATTTTCGCCTGCTTAAACAAGGACTCATCAATTTGCGCTTTTTGAATATGAGCAAAAGCAGAGTTTTGTCTGTAATAGTAAACGTTTGTCGTCGCTACACTTCGATTTTCCTTTAGCATTATGCCAGTCGGTGCTTTCGTCGTAAAGGTAACATTAGATGTATCCACGGAATGTCCCTTCATTAGTGAATAAATGGCATGCCCTAATTCATCCTCTCCCAATTGACTAATCCATGATACTTGAATATTTAAATTAGCTAAGGCAATTGCTACGTTGGACTCTGCGCCGGCAAAGCTTCTTTTATAGCTAGAGGCATACCGCATTTTCCCTCTTTGGTTTGGTGTAAAAACTGCCATTGTTTCCCCTATTGTAATGACCTGCAAGGCGTTCTCTCCTATTCGTATTGTGACGTGTACAATCTCGTGCTTAACCCACCATCCATGACAAGATTTGTACCCGTTACTTGTTTTGCTAGCGAAGAAGATAAAAAGACGCACATATTCCCAACTTCTTCTGGATTCCCAATTCTTCTTGTCGCATGCAGCCCATCAATATGTGCTTGCACAACATCCGGTTGCTCAAATTGCGTTAGCCACGTTCTATGATGATGTGTATCCATAAATCCTGGGGAAATGGCATTTACGCGGATTCCCTTATCACCTAAACTTAATGCCAAGCTTTTCGTGAAACCAATGACACCCGATTTCGCAGCCGCATACATTTCTGTATTTGGTAAAGTTGCCAATACATGATTCGATGCAATATTGATGATTGCCCCGTTATTTCTTTTTACCATTTCCTTACCAACTGCTTTTGATAATAAGAAAACACTTCTTAAATCCGTGTTCATCATTTTATCCCAGTCTTCTAATGTGCAATCA
>JAVWKG010000172.1:0-4166 GCA_036638655.1 Lysinibacillus sp.
CTCCAGCGGACTGTGCTGTCAAGTATAGGCTTTGGTGTAGAGCCAATTCTTTATTTCATCTTTTATACATCTGAAAGGAACTGACATGATAGACGTATTACCATGTTAAAAAGGCACAATAGAATAAGAGGGTAATTTAATTTTATAAAGCTTATATTAAATAATTTGTGCATTTCATTGCATTTTTGGGAAACTGTCAGTATACTAAGTATTGCCGTGCTAGGTGGGAAGGTAGCGGTGTCCTATAACTCGCAATCCGCTCTAGCGAGACTGAATTCCTTTTTCGAGGCTGTCCGTATTGTTTGGTCTGCCTTTTGCACGTAGTGTTGACGATTGGGTCCTGCGCAATGGATACCCATGAACCATGTCAGGTCCGGAAGGAAGCAGCATTAAGTGGTATTATTCATGTGCCGCGGGGTTGCCTAATCTGAGCTAACGACAAGAGTAACGCTTATGTGCGGCTGTCGAAGAGAGGTGCACGGCATTAATTATGCCAATTCGAACGCATTCGCCTATTTCAGGTGGATGCGTTTTTTTTGTCTGTAAAAAGGGTAAGACTGTTCATTAATGAATTCGGCAATGCTATAATAGAATTATTGATTTCAAAGAGATAAGGAGAGGATATTTTTGACATACCAAGCATTTTACCGTGTGTATAGACCGCAATCTTTTCGTGAAATGTCAGGTCAGACACATGTGAAGAGAACGCTGCAAAATGCCCTCCTAGCAAATAAAACAACACATGCTTATCTGTTTTCAGGTCCGCGTGGTACAGGAAAAACAAGTACAGCTAAAATTTTTGCTAAGGCGCTGAATTGTGAACACGCACCGGCAAAAGAGCCGTGCAATGAATGCCCTACATGTTTAAGTATTACGGAAGGTTCACATCCAGATGTTATTGAATTTGACGCTGCCTCAAACTCCCGTGTAGAAGAAATTCGCGATATTATTGAAAAGGTACGATTTGCACCAGCTAGCAGTAGATTTAAAGTGTATATTATTGATGAAGTTCATATGCTGTCTACAAGTGCTTTCAATGCGCTTTTAAAAACTTTAGAAGAACCTCCTGCGCATGCTGTTTTCATCTTAGCAACAACGGAGCCTCATAAATTACCAGCAACGATTATTTCTCGTTGCCAACGCTTTGATTTTAAACGACTTTCTACTAATGATATTTTAGAGCGCATGAAAGTTGTATTAGAAGATATTAAACTACCCTACGAGGAGCAAGCGTTAAAAGTGATAGCGCAGTCTGCTGCTGGTGGTATGCGTGATGCACTAAGCTTATTGGATCAGGTTGTATCATTTAGTGATGAGATGCTTCAGCTTGAAGATGCACTACTTGTTACAGGGTCCATTAGTCAAGATGTGTTTTACGATTTAGCAGAGGCGATGCAAGAAAAAGATGTTGCGCAAATACTTACGCTGTTAGAGCAACTCATTGCGGATGGGAAAGATCCACTGCGTTTATCAGAGGATATGATTACATTTTTCCGTGACTTACTGTTATTACAAACAAGTGAGGATTTATCTGAGTTGTTAGAACTTGTATCAGCGGAGGAACGAGTTATCTCATTAGCGCATGATTTCTCTGCGGAGCTACTTTATGGATATATTGATATTTTAGCGAAAACACAGCAAGAGATGCGGTTTTCGCATCATACAAAAATATATTTAGAAACAGCTTTGTTGAAAATGGTGCAATATACAGGTGGGACGGTACAACCGTCGAATCAGAGTGAGGTTAGTATCAGTCCTGAACTTGCTCAAAAAGTAGTTGCGCTAGAGCAGATGGTTCAGCAATTGACGGTGCAATTACAACATGGTGGAGCTAACCAATCGGTACAAGCGCCAAAAGAGCAGCGTGTTAGAGCGAAAAGTCCAAATGGCTACAAGGCGCCATCTGGACGAATTCAAGAAGTATTGAAAACCGCAACGAAGAAAGATGTGCAACTTATTAAAAGTGCATGGGCACAAGCATTAAATCAAATGCAGAAATCACAATCGGCACTTTTAGCAGAAGCAGAGCCTGTTGCGGCATCTTCGAGTGCTTTTGTGTTAAAATTCAAGTATGATATTCATTGTCAAATGGTTGCTGATAACCAATTGCTAAAGACAAACTTCACACAACTTTTATCTAACCAAACAGGTGTCATGTATGAAATGTTATGTACACCAGAGGAAGCCTGGTTAAAAATACGTGAGGAATTTATCCGCGATCATAGTCTGCAACAAAGGAATGAACAACAAACGCAGTCAACTGGTATGGATGAAACCCATGATGCGCAGGTGGAAACATCCTCAGAGCCTTTTATAGATGATGCACAGCCGCTTGCGTCACAAGATCCTCTTGTAACAGAAGCTGAAAAAATGTTTGGCAAAGACTTTGTGGAAGTAGTTGAAGACTAATCTTATAGAAGAAAGAGGAGGAATATTATTATGCGTGGTATGGGAAATATGCAAGGTATGATGAAAAAAATGCAAAAAATGCAAAAGGAAATGGTGGAAGCACAAGAAGCTCTAAATGAGCAGCGTTTTGAAGGCGCTGCTGGTGGTAACGTAGTGAAAGTTACAATGACTGGTCAACGTGAAGTTGTAGATATTCAATTAGATGCTTCAGTAGTAGATCCAGACGATATCGAAATGTTACAAGATTTACTAGTTGTTGCTACAAATGACGCACTGAAAAAAGTGGAAGAAACAACAAATGCAACGATGGGGAAATTCACTCAAGGCATGAACCTTCCATTCTAGGAGGAATCTAGAATGCATTACCCGGAACCAATATCAAAGCTAATCGATAGTTTTATGAAATTGCCAGGAATCGGGCCGAAAACGGCGGCTCGACTGGCGTTTTTTGTCTTAACAATGAAAGAAGATACAGTCCTATCTTTCGCTAAAGCGTTAGTTGATGCAAAACGTAATTTAAGTTACTGTTCGGTTTGTGGTCATATTACAGATGTGGATCCGTGCCAAATTTGTTCAGATCAGCGCCGTGATGTATCTGTGATTTGTGTTGTTCAAGATACAAAAGATGTAATCGCAATGGAAAAAATGCGTGATTATCAAGGTTTATACCATGTGCTTCATGGTGCAATTTCGCCGATGGATGGTGTAGGACCGGAAGATATAAATGTATCTTCCTTATTAATACGATTACAGGATGAACGAATCCAAGAACTTATTTTAGCAACGAACCCTACTATTGAGGGTGAAGCAACAGCAATGTATATTTCACGACTTGTGAAGCCTTCGGGTATCCGCACAACACGTATTGCGCATGGATTACCGGTCGGGGGAGACCTTGAATATGCAGACGAAGTAACTTTATCAAAGGCAATGGAAGGTCGCCGTGAATTGTAAGGTGGGGAAAGAACTTGTTTTTTCGTAGCAAAGGGAAATTGAAAAAAGAGTTTGATGATAAATTAGTAAACCTGATCAAAGAAACTAAAGAAGATTGGCAACAATCGAAGGTTTTTGAAGAGTTATTAGATGACTATGATTTAGATGTCATTGCCCAGCGCAAGATAGCGGAAAGCGTTCACTTCTATTTATTTAAAGAAGCGAGAGTTCGCCGAGTTTTAATTAAATAGTTTGTAATAAAGGATAGAAGCGATAATGGAAGCATATACTTTCTTATTATTATTTATGAAGGGGGTATTTTTTTGCCACTGATGATAATAGGAAGTGTCGTGTGCTTTGTATTGCTTCTATTTCTTTATATAGTAGGAAGAAACTTTACTTTAGGAAGTGTAATAGAAAAACTATCTATCTTCTGGTTCCGTTTGGCCTGTGCCTTTCTCTTCTTATTTATTATTCATTTAATAATAGGTTATAAAGGGATCAGTATACCTGTGAATATGTTTTTAGCAGTGTTGATTGCTGCGTTTGGCGTACCTGGTATCGTTGGGGGAATTGTTTTATTATTATTTTTATAAAAGACTTGCAAACGAAAAATATCGTGATATACTAATATTAGTCGTTGAGATAACTACTTGAAAACAACTTACAAAAAAACAATTAAAATAATTGTTGACATCGAAACAACAGGGTGTTATGATATGAAAGTTGCTGTTAAGAAGTGACGATATGAACCTTGAAAACTGAACAAGCAAAACGTAATCAATAAAGTTTCTATTAACTAACTTCGGTTAGCGAACGAAACA
>JAVWKG010000173.1:0-4151 GCA_036638655.1 Lysinibacillus sp.
CTCGACTATACTATGGGTGTACAAAATGGAATCCGTGCATTTATGATTTCGGGAGCAATAGCGATGGGGCTTGTATTTGCAGAAGTCATCGTACAAATTTTATACGGTATGATGAGTAAAGGGAAAACATCGATTCAATCCTTTATGAAGGTGAAAAAATAAAGCTTGGCAAGTACTGGGGAACCTCACTTGCCAAGCCTTTTCTTATTTTATGATGTTGGAGATTTCATTATTCGTTACAGGCTTACTAATATAATAACCTTGAACTGCGTCACAACCATAGCTTTCTAGCAGTTTTTGCTGTTCTTCGGTTTCTACACCTTCTGCGATGATTGTTAAATTCATTGATTTTCCGAACTGAATCATACCATCAACGAGCTGTCGTGATTTATCAGACTTTAATAGTATGTTTGTAAATGTTTGGTCAATTTTTAAAATGGAAATCGGTAATAGCTGCATATAACGGAACGATGCGTAGCCTGTACCGAAGTCGTCTAATGTAAAGATGATGCCCTCGTTTTCTAATGTGCGCATTTGTTTAATAATCCTAGTTTCAGCTTCGGCTTCAAGTGCGAATTTCTCTGTAATTTCGATTTGCAATAAATTTGCTGGACAACCTGTGCGCTCAAGTGTTTCTAAAATCGATTTAGCCATATTTTTATCGCGGAACTCACGTACAGAAGAGTTGATGCTCACCTTGATCGGCGTACCGGCATTTTTCCACGCGACTGCCTGTTCACAAGCCTTTTCAAGCATAAATGAACCGATATTATGAATTAAGCCTGTTTCTTCAGCGATAGGAATTAACTCATCAGGTGAAACAACGCCAATTTCTTCATCATCCCAACGAACGAGTGCCTCAACTGAAGTGATTTTTCTTGTTATTAAATCAAGTTGCGGCTGATAAAGCACGTGTAAATTTTTTTGATCAAGCGCAAGTAATAAGCGTTTTTCGACAATGGATTTACGGTTTAATGCTTTATGTGTTGCATTTGATAATGACATAATATTATCGCCGCCTGCTTCTCGAACACTATTGATTGTTGCAAGAGAGGCTTTCATAATTTGAGAGAATGTTGTCTGATCTTCAGGGAAGCGTGTAACACCTCCACTAATAGAAACGGGAATTGCCATGTTGCCATTGTAAATAGGATTCTGTAATAAATAGCTTAAAAAACCTTGTGTAAACCATTCAGGCAGTGGTGTAATTACAACAAAATCATTTTCGTTAATACGTGCCATTGTGCTGTCTTGGAAGTACATTTTCATGCGCTTTGTAAACTCTAAAATAAGTGAGTTCTCAGCAAAATCACCATGTAAGTCTTTAATTGTATAAAACTTATCAATGCTTAAGTAGACGAATGAAAAGTGGCGTTGTTCTTCAATCATTTGCGTAATCACTTGTTCAAGGCGATGTACATTAATCATCCCTGTTTCGGGGTCGATATAAGCAATCTTCTCCAATCGGTTTTGCAAGATCTTTTCATTTGTAATATCTTGTTCAATAAAGAAATAGCGATTGTCGCTTGGATTTTGACTCAACATTGGAATCGCTGTTAAGTGAACCCAATATAGTTGCTCATCTTTTGTTATCTTTTGAATCTCACCTTGCCAAACATTACCATTCTTAAGGGTTTTCCAAATATGTTGGACTTCTTTAACGCTTCCATCGTCAGTCGGGAATAGCTGCCAAAAAATCTTTCCAAGTACGCGCTTTGGTGTCCAATTACTCGTTGTCAAAAAGTGCTGGTTCGTATGGACAATAAAGCCATCATTATCAAATGTTACAGTCATAAAAGTATTTTGTATGCCGTTTTTTAAATCAATTAAATGCTGCTGTTCATCATCCATTAAACGAATAGAGTTAGTTGGGATACAAAGCATATGGATAGCTCGTTTTTGCTGATGAATTACAGGTTTGATATAGAGTGTTGAATGAATTGGGACATTGTCATGTATTGATAACTCAATATTATGAAAACACATAGATTGTGTGCTTGCTAATATAGACTCTAATAGATCTTTATTAAGTCTTGTGAATAATGTATCTGTAATTGGTTGAAACTTTAATTCATCTAATTCATGTGTGGTATACGCCAATTCATCAAAATGACCTTCAAGGAATAGCCCGTCCGGCGATACGATAAAGGAAGGGAAGGGGGGAACATGCAACAATTCATTACATGTTGTAAAGGTTTGCTCTTTTGTCATGCGTTTTGCCTCCTTGTTTCATATATACTATAATTATAAATAAAGTCCGTTCATAAGTCATCTTTGTATCTAGTAAACAAATGTATAAATTTTTGAAAGTAGTATTAATAGTCTATTTCGAATTTATATAAATGAGGAAATCACTAAACGTTTTAAAATGCAATTATAGTTCAATTTATATGTGAAATCAATTGACAAAATATGTTTTTTGGTGGATATAGATATTTAGTCTTAACTGATTGGGTGAATATCATAAAAATAAAAGGTCTTCAAATAGAATGCTAGGATTTAAAGTAAAGGAAAACTTCAATAGTTGCGAATCTATAGTAGCTCTACTAGAATAAGGACATCTTATGTATAGAGAAGTGGAGTAGAATGAATGAACTTATCAGCAATAACAGTATCGTTTCCTTTAGATGAAGAAACACTTGAGGAAATTCAAGTATTATGTAAAACTTGTGCGCAGATTGACGGGCATATGTATCAACAAGTAATGAATTTGCCTGTCGCGAAAAGCTATGAGATGAAGGGCTTTTATGTGCTTGTGTACGACGATGATAAAAATGAACTCGTTGGTGCAGGGACAGCGATCGATTTGATGGGATTAAATACGTATGAGTGGTCGATGGTTGTAGCACCAATGTATCGCCAACTTGGCATTGGGAGTGCGATTTCAAATGTACTGCATGAGGGGATGCAGATGCGTGGTAGTGACGGTGAGCTTGCATTAATGGTGGAAGGTGCGAACTTTGGGCGCGAGTTTTTACAAAAAAACAGCTATCTGTATAGCTTTTCAGAGGCAACGCTTGAAGCAGGGGCAGAAGTTTTACAAGATGAACAAAGTTTGACAGTCCGTACGTTTATGCAAAAAGATACAGAGGTAATTGTGTCAATTTTGATGGAGACATTTGGTGATATGCGTGAAGAATCACTGGACTTGATCGACTTTAATACAACGACCGAAGGCTTATTAATGTGGACAGTCGAGCACGATGGAGAAGTTGTTGGGACGGTCACAACACGTAAAGAGGGAGAAGTACAATGGATTACGGCATTTGCAGTTGCACCAGCTATGCAAGGACGTGGAATTGGCACTCAAATATTACAATGGGTAAAGGATTACGCGATTCGAAACGGCGAAAAAATGGTGCTGCTTGATGTCGAAATTGACAACGCGAGTGCGCTACGTGTTTACGAAAAAGCTGGCTTTATGAAATCGGTTCAAATGGATTATTTTATTAAGGTTTGATTGTTTTTTGATTACATGTATATAACCTTATTTTTCAAGGGCAGAGACACAGTTCCGTTATATAACGAGAGCTGTGTCCTTTTTTATACTGCCTATTCCTATGAAATCCCTGTTTTACAATAAAAACGTTTCCCTTGAAGGGCCGATTAAATAAAGCTCATGCATGGCGCGTGTTAATGCTACATAGAGCAGCTTGCGGTCTATGGCATGGTCGAAGTACGGTGTATCAAAGGCGAGAACGATCACCGCGTCAAACTCCAAACCTTTCGCTAAGTGGCTCGGTAAAACGAGTAATTTTTCCTGATCAATACCAGACGTTTCATCAAGTAATTGCGCAGGGAGTTGTGCATTTTGTAATTGCTCAACGAGAGCTTTTGTTTCTTTTGTCGTCTTGCAAATAAGGGCAATGGAACGATGCCCATTTGCTCGAATGAGTTCGTACGTGTCTTGAATTACCTGAATATCAAAGGTTTCTTGCAGGAGGAATTCGGGTTCCTTGCCGTGACGAACAACTGGCTCTACAAGTGGAAGGTCCTCCTCCATTTGGGCCAAAATTTGATTGGCGAGCATCATTATTTCAATTGTTGTTCGGTAGCTTTTTTGTAACGTTGCATACGTCGCGCGCGGGAATAGTTCGAGCACTGGCGCCCACTCGGTTAGTGCACGGTAGCTATGGATCCCTTGTGCGAGG
>JAVWKG010000174.1:0-538 GCA_036638655.1 Lysinibacillus sp.
CTCGACTATGCTCGTATATTCATTTTCAGGATCGATAATAAAAACTTTCACACCACGGGCAAAATAACGCAAAATCTTCTGCACCATATACGTCGTTTTCCCGACACCACTTGTCCCGATCACGACCATGTTTTGATTCAACGTATTTTTGCGATCCAAATAATCAATAGCAATTAAACTCCCTGTGTCTTTATTAACGCCCTCTACATCACTGCGTGGATTAATCGTCAAAATTTCGGCATCATCAAATGGAAACATGCTACTCGCTGCCTCGGTATTGGACTGTTTATACGTGTAGTCACCAAGTAGATTTTCTAAAATCGGCATCGCACTCCAAAACGTTTGGTACATCGCTTTAAACGGCGTCATTGCTTTTAATTGCAACTTCGTTAGCGTATTTTGGACAGAATCACTGAGCGCATTGAGCTCCTCTAGCGAGTTCGCTTGCAAATAAATGTAGGTGTACTGATAAATATAGATCGATTCATTTTCAAGAAATTTCATCAGTTGATGCTCGGCTGCCTCCACCTGTTTCTCA
>JAVWKG010000174.1:548-3983 GCA_036638655.1 Lysinibacillus sp.
GTGGATCAAATGTTTTCAAAACTTCAGCCTGCTTATTTTTAATCGTTTTATTATAGTGATCCACCATCTTATTCGCATTGGATGACTCTAAAAATTGAACGATCGTAATATTGCCCTTCTTACGCTTTAATTCAGAAAGCCAATTGCCATAACGACTTTTCGGATAATCAATAATAGCAATGACGCGAATGAAGTTATCACCTGATTCAATATGATCGGCGTATTCCTCCCACGAAAAAGGATAAATCATATCTAGACTTGATCCATCCAATACCTCATCCAAACCCAATTCACGACTCACTTGCATCGGTTGCTTGCGTCTAAACATCGCTTCCCCTCCCTTAATGGTTTGAAAAGTTGACCAAATGTTGCAAAATATCCCGACATTCCTTCGCGGTCAATTGGCGAGCCGTCATATCGTAGGTGCTTAATGTATTTTCAAGCTGACGGATGAATAGCGTTACTTTTTCCTCCAGTTCAATCGCCGTTTGCTCTAAGGGCGCAAGATGCTTTTTTGGTATTTTTTCATGTAGCACGACAATGTGTCGTTTCGTCGTCATTTCCTGTGAGGAGGCGATGGTTGAAAACGTATCGACGTAGCTCGCAATGAGCGAGAGCTTCGCCTTGTTTTCCGGTTCCTCCCCTTGCACTTGTAGATAACGATGTTGCCAAAACAATACGTATTCACTAAAATCAACAGGCATCGTAATATCTAAATACTGCTGGATCTCTCCGCTATTTTCACCGAGTGTAGACATCAAAAAAGCATTGAACTCGTCAAACACATCTTCCTGCTCGGTAACGGTCAACAAATCTAAATTGATACCGCTTGCTTGAATGAGTGCCACTAAATAACCTTGCTTCGTCACGAAAAAATCATTGTATTGCGCTTCAATTAACGACATCTCCTGCAGACTCTGTTTCCCGTTTCGAAGCGCCCTTGGTTCATCTTCAAACACATAGGCTTCAATGGACGCTTTCTTTTTGGAAACACCAAATAATTTCTCCCACAAACACTTCACCACCTCATCTAAAGAAACGCTCCTTCTTCTTTCGCATGTAAAAGAGCTTCTGTCTCTGTTTATAATCCGTTCGTAATTTCAAATAATCCTGAAAGCGAATATTTTGTCGGTAGCGAATCGGGCGAGAGGAGAGAAATGCTAAAATCATAATGAGTACAATTAAAATAAGCATCAACTTGAACAGCATGAGCCACACATTATGAGGGGGTAGCGCAAGTACGATAAACCCAATCACTGTAGGAGGCAACAAGTAAATGGCAAGCTCCCGTAATGTGATTCCAAGAAATATGCCATACCCCGACTCGACGTTTTCTGGAAAAACGAACTTCTTTCCTTTATGTTCATTCATATTAATCTACACCTTTCAAAAGTAGAATTTTCTACTTTTGTTAAGTAGTTTTTTATTACTTCTACTTATGTGAACAATGAGTACACCCATGGTAATAGCCATATCACAGCTGCGGCCAACCCAACAAGCGCACAAACACGACCAACGCTTTTAAATACTTCATTTTTCTCATGCGGATCATCTGCTGAAGGCATACGCTTGATAATAATAAATAAAGCTGCACAAATCCCGACTAAAACCACAAGTGCTGTTAAAATGCCTTTCACGACATTGGCTGCATTTGTGAGCTTAGCTTGGACTTGTCCAGCTGAGGCAAAAACGATTTCGGGTGTAACTACTAAACAAATCACCAGAGCCAAAGCTGTGCCAAATGCTAAGCGCATTTTTCCATGTTGTTTTGTCATACACAAACCTACTTTCACTATTCATTTATCTATCTGCTATTCCTCTCGCTTCATTTCTACGAATTGTTGGGGGACAATTTCCTTTTGTTGTTGCATATTCGATAACGTTCTTTTCGCCTCTTGAACAGTTGGAAATCCTTCTGAAAGCTGTTCGAGGTCCCCTTTCCTGACGCGTCCGATAAAGATGACTTTCTGTTTCTTCTCTCGCTGCTTGACTTCAAACAACTGCAACTTTTCCTCATAACGCTTCACGGCTTGATCTAACTCCATGCCATACATGCTCAAAAATCCTTCTAAAAAACTTGTTCCAGCAAAATTCACTTCCGCAAGTAAACGACCACGCTTGCCTTGAAAAACTGTTCCATCTACTTGCTCTACCTTCTCAGCATCTTGAAAATTTCCTTGCTGTAAAAAGTGCTGGCGTAATTTAAGCGGCTTCACCTCGATCTGCGCTTCTACTTCTTCCTGAATAAGCTCTTGTCGAAGAACCTCAATCGGTTGCCCACTTTTCGCTCCACCGCGCGTAAAACGCCCATCATGCTCAATCTGTATGGGTCGATTACTGCTCAACCATCGCTCTATCATTAGACGTATCACCTACTTTTACATAGTATACAATGCTATTCTGCAAAAAACGTCGATTGTTATCGGAATATTATATAAATTTAATGAGGATTGTGTTTTTGTTACGTTTGTAATGAAAATGTAATGCACCCCTATTATGTAAAGGACCTTAAATTTCAAAAGACATCTATCAGCAGAATCACCAGCGATAGTACTAACCATTGCATTGTATAGATATGTACTTTTTTACTTAAGTAGTTACTGCAAAAAAAGACAAAAAAAAGTAGCCACCTTTGGCTACATCGAGGAAAACTATTCTACAAGACTCTTTATTTTACATAATACGACAAACATGATACACTTAACTATCAGTGTATCTTCATATGGGATAGCTATGTCTATTTTCATTGATTAAGAGATATCCTACTGTCGGAAAAAATGCTTGAGGCACATTTTCAGTAGCAACCATGTAGACTTTTTCGTAATTCTTATAGTTGATATCGTATTTAACTAAGCATTAACTATGATATCATCGACATTAGAAAGTTGTCAACATAAATATCAAACTTCGAAAGGTAATTAAAAATCAACCCCAAGCCTACAATTATAACAGAGGTAAACAATATATGATGAAAGTAGAAAAAGTAACAACAGTTTTGCAAGTGAACAAAACACAGGAACAACTAGATTTTGTAAATATCGGAACATCAGGAGCAGACAATAGATTATTCTTAGATCCATTACTGATTGCAAAGAACAAGGACGAGTTTTCAAAGAAAGCACATAGGCTACTTACAGATTATTTTCAAACAGTCTTTAAACTTGTTAAGGAAGGCGCAGAAAAAGAACAAGCCTTACTAAGGCTACTACGTAATTCAAAAGAGAATAATAGCTTCCGTTTGGGAAAGTCAGAATACATCAAAGATGTTTATCCGAGTGGCCGAGGTTGCGGTCCCGACATGCTTTTTAAATTATTTACCAGAGTTGAACATCGTCGATTAATTGTAGACGGTACTATCAAAGATCCAATGGACATCGTTCTCTTCATTAAAAACTTTAATGAAGACCGAATGTCAGATTTACTCGCCAGTATTCT
>JAVWKG010000175.1:0-3977 GCA_036638655.1 Lysinibacillus sp.
AATTCGTCTTTTGGCGTAATCCTAATTTTGCGCTATTTTCACAATTACATTTCACAAACTTGCGAATTCGTTTCATTTATAAGTTGGCTTTATAGGTATACAATAATATGTTTTATCACATAATTCCGTATTTTAAACAACAGTTATTTACTCCTTAATACTTGTTCGATTTTATCGTACCATATTCCTGGGCATTACCAAAAATTCTAAAGAAAAAAACCCTCACTTTAAAGGACCAAAAGTGAGGGGCTATTGACTAAGTTTGTAATTCTAGTAATTCACTCGCTGTTACAAATTCATAATCTTGATTAATCAAATAGTTAATGACTGCCTCTAAAGAATCAGCCGTTTCACTATGAATGTCATGCATTAATATTATTCCGTTATCCTTTGCTTGTTCTTTTACGTAAGCAACGGTTTTCTCAGGTGTGCGATGTTTCCAATCCAATGTATCTACACTCCACATGACGGCCTCCATTGTCGTTTGGTTACGTACACTTGCATTCGTCGCTCCGTATGGTGGACGATACAGATTCGGATATTCTCCAGTTGCTTGATAAATGGCTTCATTCGTTTGATTTAGCTCTGCCTTAATTTGTGTTCCAGAAAGTTTCGTAAAATTAGCATGGCTCCAAGAATGGTTGGCAATTTCATGACCTTCATCAGCTGCCTGACTTACGATTTGCGGATGCTTTTCAACATTTTGCCCGAGCACAAAGAACGTTGCCTTTATATTATACTGCATGAGCACTTTTAATATTTGTTCCGTCACTTTTGGGTGTGGCCCATCATCAAATGTTAGCGCAATTTTTTTCTTTTCACGATGAACTTCATTAGGATTTCCCTGTGGTTCTTCGGTTTCCTCTTGTGTGATCAAATCCGTTTGTTGCTCATCCTTTGCTTCTTCTAAAGTGTTTAAAAATGCATCGAATGCGAGCTGTTGAGATAGGCTTGGATGCGTAAGATTTAATTCATTTTTCTGTGGTTGTGGGCTTGCCTCTATGTCCATTTGTAGAAATACGATGTACATTAATCCGAGCATCCCAACAACTGCCCAAATTTTCTTCTTCATTTTCGACCTCCGACTATGTATTACCCATTAGACGTATCGAGAGGTCAAAAAGTTGATAAAATAATAAAGAAATTTAAGTTTTTTCTTATAGCTTGTAAAAATGTAAAATGCCATCTTGATTTTCCATCAAAATGGCATTCTACATTTATGTTTTCACCTTTGATATAGCTGTTTAGCTAAACGTGATTTTAATAGGCTGTCCACCCTGCATCGGCTGTAATGACAACACCATTTACAAAATCAGAATCCGCCGAAGCTAAAAATAACGCGACACGGGCAATATCTTCTGGCTCACCATTTCTCGGATTAAAATCAGCACACACCATTGCACGTGAAAGACCGTGTTCATTTGGATTTTGGAAGCTTGCACTAATGTTTATATTCACGCCACCTGGGGCAATTGCATTACATTTAATACCTTTTGTTGCATATTGAAAAGCGGTATTTTTCGTTAATCCTACAACGGCATGCTTAGCTGCTGTATAAGCTGCACCCGCACGTGACCCATATAACCCACCAACAGAGGCAATATTAATAATTGTCCCTGCACCTTTTTCAAGGAAAATTGGCATCGCTTGGCGCGTCGCACGCATAACACCTTTCACATTCACATCAAAACACGATCCCATAGCTCGTCTTTTACATCGCCAATTGGAGAAAAGTCATCCATAATCCCAGCATTATTCACTAAAATATCTAATGTACCATAGCTATTTTGAGCGGCTTTAATGAGTTTATGAATATTCGCTTCTACTGCTACATTGGCCATTACCGCTGTTGCCACTCCACCAAGGGCTGTAATTTAAGCAACTGTATTGCCCGCCCCTTCAAGTGTTAAATCCGATACAACAACTTTTGCTCCCTCTTGTGCAAACAGAATCGCAATCGCTTTTCCCATCCCTGACGCAGCACCTGTTACAACCACAACTTTATCTTGTAATTTCACGAAAAAAACCTCCTCAAAAAGAAATACTTACTACTCTCTAGTATTCTATGTGTATCACGGAAATTCCTTCTTTGTAATTCCACAATACCTTCACATTACTGTATCTAAAAACAAAAAAACAGCCCCTCCGAAAAGCGACTGTTCAATAGATTATTTTACGAATTTTGTTTCCTGGAATTTATGGTGACCGGAGTCATTAATCCAGTAGCCTTCAATTTGATCGCTTACACCTGAAATATAAGATTGATGATGAATATAAACCATTGGCGCATCTTCAATTAATATTTCTTGAATTTGTTTATATAAAGCTAAACGTTTTGTTGTATCAATTTCTTCACGCGCTTCATCTAAAAGTTGATCCGTCGTTGCGCTCGTGTAGAACATGCGGTTCCCAGCATCTCCGTGATTTTTAGAATGGAATAACTGCGTCAAGAAATAATCCGCATCCCCGACTGGATTTGATAAACCTAAAATATACATATCATGCTCACCAGCAGCCGTTTTTGCTAAATACGCTCCCCATTCTACTACTTCAATATTTGCCGTAATATTCACTTGTTTCAGTGACTCTTGAAGCATAATCGCAATATTTTGACGTAGAGGATTATCATTCGTCCAAATAGTTGTTGTAAACCCTTCCTCAAAGCCAGCTTCAGCTAATAATGCTTTAGCTTTTTCTACATCGTAAGCTAAAGGTGTTACCGAATCATCATATCCAAATACACTAGGTGCTAGCGGGCCTTTTGCTGCCTCACCAATCCCTTCATATATTCCGTCAATAATTAATTTTTGGTCAACTAACATTGAAATTGCCTGACGGACACGTACATCATCAAATGGCTTTTTGTTCATGTTAAATCCAATGTAAGATAATGATGAACCTGGTGTAATATCAATTGTATTCGTCGTACCTTCAACTAAACTTATTTCGTTTGGCTGTACAGGCTCAATAACATGCGCATAGCCCGCTTCAAGTTCAGCTGCACGCGTTGCACTTTCCGGAATAACTTTAAATGTAATCGTATCTACATGCGCCTTTTGAGCCCAGTATTCTCGATTATTTTCAAGTTTTATTTCCGTACCTGGCGTCCAAGATACAAACTTCATAAACCCTGTACCTACTGGACCTTCAGCATTAACCAATTGTCCTGGAGCATCCCCTGCTTTCATCTTTTCATAATCTGCGTCAATTTGTGCAGGTGAAATGATAACCGCAACTGGGTGATTTAAATGATTTAATAATGGAGCGAATGGGTATAGCGTATGAATACGTACTACATAGTCGCTCACCACTTCAACTTCTTTAACGGATTCCAGTAAAAACGCACGAGGCGCCGCTACTTCTGGGTCCAAAATACGATCAAAGCTTTTCTTTACTGCAGCGGCATTAAAGTCTTCTCCATCATGGAATTTAATACCTTCATTCAAGATGAATTCCCATGTCACATCATCCACGGCTGTCCAACTTTTTGCCAAGCCTGGGACGATTTTACCATCCTTATCTTTTTTTACTAAACCCTCTGTAAGGTTAGCTAATACTGAAGCAGATGGAACGTCTGTAGAAGTATGAGGATCTAAGTTAGCTGCGTCAGACAAAGTCGCAAATACCAAATCTCCCCCATCTGTTTTAGGTGCGGATGTTTGATCATCAGATGATTTATCACTATCTGATGGTTTATCCTTTGAATCCTCACTACATGCTACTAGTACAAGCGTGAAAATTGCTACTAAAAGTAACAGTAAACTAGTTTTATAACTTTTCTTCATCCTATTTCCCCCCTCGTAGAATAAACATTAAAAGTAACAACAAACATAGTTTACCAGTATTGCACCGTAAAATAAACAGAATATTTAATTTTTATGCAAATTCTATATTTATACACCTACGAAAAACCTATTCAAAACAACGATTTTAGTCATTCTAAAAGGAGATTTTTAATAAGCCAAACAAATCATTAT
>JAVWKG010000176.1:0-3823 GCA_036638655.1 Lysinibacillus sp.
TGCTTTCTAATAGTAAATCCCAATGTTTGGATGAAGTCATATTGCCATGCACTAATATGACAAGCTCATCTCCACCATCACGTTTTCGATAAGTGAGCGTTTCGCCATTTGAAAGCTTAACTTCTTGCAATGTATTTAATTGATTCATATTTATTCCCCCCACTTTACTGTAATTGCTCCCCATGCATAACCAATTCCCGCACTGACAAGTGAAATAATCATGCCATCCTGTAATTTCCCTTGCTGTCTTGCTAAATAAAGTGATAAAATTTGATCAATTTGGCCGATATGACCGTAGTGAGATAAGTAAATCGAGTTGTCCTCGGTTAATCCAAGCTCCTGTAGCACAAAGTCATGCGCTGATTTTTTCATATGCAACATCGCAACATAACCTACTTGTTGCTCGGTATAGCCACTTTTATTGAGTGAACGACGAATAACCTTTAAAAAATTTTCAAGCGATTTTTGCCCCAGTCTCCGTTTCATTCCCGCTGGATCTAACACATCTAAAAAGTATTTGCCTTGCTGCGAAAGCTCTGGTGTTAGCGGCTGTTTCGTTCCTCCAACAGGTATTACAACATCCTCTGAAAACGAACCATCTGTAATGAGTTCTGATTCCAGTACAAGATTTTTCGTCGCATGCTTTTGTAAAATCATCGCACCCGCTCCCGCACCGAGATTAAACATGAAGCGTGTTCTTTCATTCGCATAATCAATTAAGTCGTGATTACGATAACCACCAGCTAGTAGTACCGTTTGAATAGTTTCGTCTGCCTGCATTAAACTTTTGGCTACTTTCATGGCCATAATCGCGGTTCCACATCTTAGCTGCACATCAAATGCCCACGCATTCACTGCGCCAACTTCTTCTTGAATTTTGATTGCTGCTGTCCAAATAGGGTATTCTTTATGCTCCTCTCCAATATAAATCACCACATCAATATCTTTAGCGTCCAGTTTAGCCTCTTGAATGGCTTCACGTGCCGCCTTAATACTCATTTCGACAGGGTGATCATCTGGACCTGCGACGACCTTTTCAATAATCCCCATTTTTTCTTCGACAACAGATGGAGGAATATTCCCGCGCTGCGCAATCTCTTGGCCAGACATTCTTCCTGATGGTAAATAAATCCCTAGTCCTGTAATTCCAATCATCTGCTTCACTCCTTTTTTTCGATGAGCTTCACAGCTACAGGTTTATGACTTTTCTTTATTTTCCATTCGCTGTATTTAAGATAAATCGTTCCAACAATTCCGCGCGGGAAGAAGATTACAGCCAAAATATAAAGAATGCCGAAGAAAATAATCCAACGTTCAAAAATCGGATATTGGCGTGCTAAGCCGGATAAATAATGCTGTGAAAATTCAATAACACCCGCACCAAGAATCGGACCTATTAACGTCCCTACTCCTCCAATAATCGTCATGAGTAAAGCATCCAGCGTAATATCCATCGCCATCACACTTGTATTCACAAAGCGTAGTGAAATTGCGTATAACGATCCAGCTAAACTTGCAACTCCACCCGCTACAACCGAGGCAATAATTTTATAGCTAAGCGTTTTAAAACCTAACGAACTTGTACGATGCTCATTTTCTCGAATCGCAATTAATACCTTTCCAAATGGAGAAGCGACAAAGCGTTTTAACAACATAAATACAACGACTAAGCAAACAAGTACAAAAAAGTAAAAATACAATCGTTCACGGAAAATTTCAGGCGCTTTAAATGTGAAGCCGTCATTTCCTTTTGTCACAGTACGCCATTTCTCTGCGACAACTAAAAACAAGCCCGAAATTGCCATGGTAAACATCGCATAGAAGTGTTTTTTCAAACGTAAAGTTAAGGCACCACTTATAATACTGATTAATACCGAGACGATCATTCCTGCTACTATAGAAGCTAAAAAGATACCAACTGTCGGCTCAAACCGGCTTAGCATAATCGCTGTCATGTAGGCACCTATTCCAAAAAACATCGCATGACCGAATGAAATAATGCCCGTGTAGCCTAGTAAAATATCATAGCTCATCGCTAAAATCGCAAAAATGCAAAACTGCGTCAATAAAATGGTTAATGTACGAGAATCCATAACAAGCGGTAATGCAATCATGATAACTAATAACACCGAATAAACGGCATTTGTTTTTGATAATATTGTTGGTTGCTTCAACATTCACTTCACCCCTTTGCAAGCGTGAATAAGCCTTGTGGTCGGAAAATTAAGACGATCACCATCAGCATCATATTCACTGCCATCGATAAAAACGGTACATAATAAGCCATAAAGCTACCTGCAAGTCCTACAAGAATGGCTGCCATTAAAGAACCTTGGAAGCTACCCATTCCGCCAATTACGACAACGATAAAACCTAAAATTGCGTATTCCATCCCCATTTCCGCATAGACAACACCTGAATATGGCGCCATAAGCATTCCACCTAGTGCTGCTAGTGCTGCACCACACATAAAGACGATTAAAAATACACGTTTTATATTAATACCTAACGCTTGGGTCATTTCCTTGTTCATCACACCCGCACGAACAATTAATCCTACTTTTGTACGCTTTAAAATGAACTGTAAAATAGAAAATAAGACAAGACCCACAACAATAATAAAGATTCGGTATTTAATAATTGTTAAATTGCCGATTTCCCAACTACCTGCTAAATAAGGAGGCACTTTTACTGGAACACCGTTTGGGCCGAATACAACTTTAATCATTTCCTGCAATACCAACATAAAGCCGAGTGTAATTAAAATTTGCTGCACATGATTTCCGTAAACCGGTGTGATAATTAACTTTTCCGTAACAAATCCAAGAATAATACCTGTTAAAATGGCCGCAATAATGCCCACTAAAAAGCTATTACTCCATGCATATGAGAAAACACCCGTATAGGCACCCCACACGAAAAGCCCTCCATGCGCAAAGTTTAATACATCCATTAAGCCAAAAATGAGCGTCAATCCTGCAGCTAATAAAAAGATAAGCATACCCGTTGCTAAGCCATTGATTGCTAGACTTACGATTAATTCCATAATTGTTCCCCTCCTTTAGCCAATTCCTAAATATTTACGCTTTAGCATTTCATCTTCAATGAGTGATTGCATCGCACCCGATTGGACTGTACGCCCGTCATCTATCAATGTATACGTGTCGCCAATTTTACTAGCCATCATAAAGTTTTGTTCTACTAATAAAATGGACGTATGCTTTTTCATTTCTGTCACGGCTTCCATTACCTTCTCCACAACAATTGGCGCAAGTCCCTTAGATGGCTCGTCAATTAATAACAGCTTACTATCGTTTACAAATGCTCTTGCCATCGCCAACATTTGTTTTTGCCCACCGGATAAATTTCCACCGTGTTTCTTCCAAAACTTTTTCAAATCGGGGAATAGCTCTAAAATATACGCTTGCTTTTCCATTACGGATTCCGTTTCTTTTCGAATTGCTACACGCATATTTTCTTCCACCGTTAAATCACCAAAAATTCCTTGATCTTCAGGCACGTAGCCAATACCACTATTCGCAATATCATACGGTGCTCGTTTGGTGATTGTTTGATCGTCAAAAATAACCGAACCTTTCGCAGCAGGCGTTAGACCCATAATCGTACGTAATGTCGTCGTTTTTCCCGCTCCATTTCGCCCTAATAATACGGACACTTCCCCCTTCTTTGCTTCAAACGAAATCCCTTGTAAAATATGATATTGTGAAATATACGTCTCAACATTTTCTAGTTTTAAAATGTTAGTCATTGGATAGCCCTCCCAAATACGCTTGTTGCACCGTTTCATTATTCATAATATCTC
>JAVWKG010000177.1:0-3791 GCA_036638655.1 Lysinibacillus sp.
AATCTGGATATCTACGTATTGGTGAAGTAAAATGACAGTAATATCTTGCAGCTAATCCAAAGTGAGAAGCGCACTCTGGTGAATATTTAGCTTTCATCATAGTTCTTAATAAAAGTGTACTTACTAGCACGATTATGTATATATATTTTTTCATGATGCCCTCCTTATTAATATTTACATACTAGACTTGAGATTCAAATATAAAAAAAATACATAAATGAGTTGTTACATAAATGCCTGTCCACGTTGAGAATCCGAATAGAAAAATTCCCAAAATTCGTCTTTAAAAACAAATGGAAACTATTTATTCCTTTATAATGCAGGTGGTTATGTGCGGGAAATCGAACTAATAAACTGACTCAGGTCATCGTATTCCAATTTTTACCAAAATGTCCTTTTAAGGTTTTTTTATGCAAAATCTCCATATTGAATATACTATCAAAAAATCGGATTTCTTAACACAGATTATTCTAAAAATAGAAAATTTCATTAAACTCCTATGTATTTTGAATATGAAACATAGATAGATTAGTAATTAGAGCTATGTATAAACACACTAAATTTATTTCATAAGTAGGTAAAGCATGTTTATCCAGGATAAATTGGATTGCAGTTCACCTGCAATTGGATTATTTTCACACTAAATAGGAACTTTTATTACCCGGTGTGTTGATTAGGCTAAATATTAGGATGTTATTAAACGTGAAATTGGTTGCTTCATAATTCTACGCTTCAGTATGGTTAGTTGATTGTAATGGAGGGGCTCTCGTCGCAGAGCAAAGCTTCATGTGGGAAATACAAACTGCCCGGAGCAAAAATCAATTTCTCACTTTATTAGAAACGGATATAATTAGGCACCTGTTGTTTTTTGGCTAAAATCGATTATCCTTATTCATCACCAAAGGGCGGGGATGACATTTGAATAAAGTGCATATGAACTAGAGAATGCCGGTTGTTTGGAGTGAAGGCTGTGCGACTCCTGGGGGATCAGCGAATAAAGGAGCAAAGGCTAAAGACGCCCCTCCGGAAACATACAGCTGGAACGGAAATCAACCCCAACTTAGGATGATGAGCCATTATACTACAAGCTATGTCTGGAGTGATATTTTGAAGAAGATAGGAATCACCTTATCTTTAATCATAAGCTTAATTTTGATAGGTTGCACATCTGACTTACCAGCGACTCTAAAAGGGACCTACCAAAGCGACATGTATAATGGATATGTTGTCCAAATAGCTTCTCAACCAGAAAATAACAGATTTGTTGAATATATTGACAATAGAGAAGTTAATAGGGGTACGTATGGGGGAAACAAAATTGTATATATATCTATATAAAAAGCGATAAGAAAAATTTCGAAATCACATCAAATAATGAAGACTTTTTTGAAATAACAATTGATAAACTTAATAATAAAAAAACCAATCCTGTTAAAAAACCTTGATAAAACTCCGACGTATTTCTCATCAAAATTTGAAGACATTGAAGAATAGGAACATTTATTGAATCAAAAATAAGTCATCCTCCAGCATTGAAGCCCGCAAACAAAAATGAAATTACCCAACTAGTTGTCGGTATCGAACCTGCGACTAGTTGGGTAATTTCATTTAATGTAAGCGTTGAAGTAACTCTATTACTTTCCCTTTCGACTGATGCAAGCTATCTTGCGCGCCTATACAGGACGGACAACCCGATTCGCATGCACAATGGCGAACATGGGTCATCGTTCTCTCCAGCAGCTCTTCCCAAAGCTCATATACTTTTTCACTTAAACCAATTCCACCTGGATATTTATCGTATACAAAAAATGTAGGTAGCTCATTATGTGTCGCTTTTACTTGCGGTACGACTGCTACATCATTTGAATCGCATTGGATAAACAATGGGATAAATGCATTCATTGCATATGCAGCGCCCGTCATCGCATCTGTCAGTTCTGCTTCCGACCATTCAGCCGGTGCAGTGCATGATAGCCACGTTGAACTTGTATGCATTTCGTCGGGAGGTAAGTGAATAGGACCAGAACCGATATTGTCATGTGAATTAAAACGAATTTTTTTGAACATCGTCGCTTGAGCTACAAGACCAACATCCCCGAAGCTACAAGTCCCACCTGCGTAGGCACGCTTACGATCCTCTTCAAGTACCTTCATTTCTACCGCTATATTTGCATCTGTATAATAATCTACATCGACTTCACGCACAAATGCCTTTTTCTCTTCCCAATCTAATTTTTCAACCTGATACTGTACACCTTGATGAATATAAATGGCCTCTTCATGCAGAAGTGTCATGGCACTATGGCGATCCATCTCACCAATTACCTTCGTTTGGGCAGCAACAGACATATCAATAATGACTACATTTTCCTGAGAAGCCGAACGCAAGCTTATATCGTGCGCTGGAAAACGTTCATTCATCCAATGCCATTTACTGCTTGTTTTAAATACCACGCCTTCTTCCGCTAAATAAGCTAGCAACTCTTGAATCTCATATTCCCCATACGTATCCACTGTTGAAAAAGGTAATTCGAAAGCAGCACATTTTAAATGGTCCATTAAAATAATCATATTTTCTGGATAAATACGCGCCTCTTCAGGATCACTACCTAATAAAAACAATGGATTGTTCACTACATATTGATCGAGCGCAGTTGACTGGGCCACATAAATTATCAACGCCTCATCTTGCCTTCTCCCGGCACGTCCAGCCTGCTGCCAAGCACTCGCAATATTTCCTGGGTAACCTGTCATAATACAAACTTGCAATTGACCGATATCAACTCCAAGCTCAAGCGCATTCGTACTAACGACCGTTTGAATCGTGCCATCACGTAAACCTTTTTCAATAATTCGTCTTTCAGATGGCAAATAACCACCTCGGTAGCCTCGAATCGAATCATTTTGCAGCTTATTGCGTGTCAGCTCTTTTAAATACGTGACAATCATTTCCACACGCACTCTACTTTTTGCAAAAATAATTGTTTGAATACCTGCACGGTACAATCGCTTAGCCAAATCACTTACTTCAAGCGTAGCACTTCTACGGACGCCAAATGTTTTATGAACAATGGGTGGATTGTAAAAAAGAAACGTCTTCTTCCCAACAGGCGCTCCCGAATTCGCAATGAGTTCGTGTTTCGTATTTGTTAGCGTCTCCGCTAGCTCTTTTGGATTTTTTATAGTCGCGGATGTACATATAAAGACAGGATTACTACCGTAAAATTCACAAATTCGTTTTAACCTTCGAATGACATGTGCAACATGGGACCCAAACACACCTTTATATGTATGCAATTCATCTATCACGATGTACTGTAAATTTTCAAAAAGTGAAACCCATTTCGTATGATGTGGCAAAATACCTGCGTGTAGCATATCAGGGTTCGTCATAACGATATGTCCTGCTTTACGAATCTTTTGGCGAATCGCTGGTGCCGTATCGCCATCAAATGTATAGCTTAATATTTCTTCGCCACTTTGTTCAATCAATTCATTTAAATCATTTTTCTGATCCTGGGCGAGCGCTTTTGTAGGAAATAAATACAGTGCACGAGCATTATTATCTTCCAAAATACGTTGCAGCACAGGTAAGTGATAACAATATGATTTACCCGAGGCAGTCGGTGTTACAGCAGTAAATGACTTGCCCTCCATTGCAAAGTCATATGCCTCGCGTTGATGCGTAAACAATTCTTGAATACCACGTGCTTGCAATGCTTTCACTAATGATGGATGCAATGTGTTCGGCAATGGCGCTCGCTTCGCTTCTCGTCCTTCTAATGTTTGCC
>JAVWKG010000178.1:0-3615 GCA_036638655.1 Lysinibacillus sp.
TAGACGGCAATTGGTATCATGTGGATCCAACATGGAACGACCCTATTGGAAATAAAAATGATGAGGTTCGTTATAAATACTTTATGTTAACGGATAAGCAAATTTCCAAAACGCACTTTTGGGAAAAAGAAGAATATCCCGCGGCAAAAAGTGAAAAGTACAAAGATTATAAAGTAGCCCAATATAATGCAAAAAGACATTTTGATTTTACTCAAAATGTCTTTTTTTATCGGGCAATTAATGCGATAATGCTTTACTTAACGCATCCATATTTTTCCGCATAAGCGAAAAGTAATCTTCTTTATTTGCGACATCCTCTTTCGTAAGAACACTTAAATTGTGCAATATTAACGTTTCTGCCCCTAATTCCTTTTGAATGATTTTCGTTAAATTAGATGAGACATTTTGCTCGAAGAAAATATAGTGAATGTTTTCTTTTTTTGCTAAATCCACAATCGCCGTTAATTCCTTTTGAGAAGGCTCACTTTGAGAGTTTAATCCCGCTACCGGTACTTGCGTTAAACCGTAATGCCCCGCTAAATAACCGAATGCTGCATGTGATACGAAAAATGTCTTTTTCGAAGTTGCTGCGGCCTTGGCTTCCAATTCGCTATTTAATTCGTTTAGTTCTACTACTAACTGTTCGTAATTTTTGTTGAAAACTGCTTCTTGCTCTGGTAAAGCTGTAACTAACTCATCTTTAATAGAACGGGCTAATTGTTGAGAAATGATTGGTGATAGCCAAACATGTGCATCGATTTCGTGATGTCCGTGGTCCTCTTCACTTTCTTCCTCTTCATGTTGGTGACCAGTTGAAATATTAAGCTGCTCTTCCGTGACATTTGCGGCAGTGGCCACTAATTTAACGTCTTCTTTTGACAATGTTTTTTGTGCGTTTTCAACAAAACCTTCAAGACCTAATCCAATGTAGAAAAATAAGTCGGCATCCGCTAATGCCATCATATCCTTTTGAGTCGGCTCAAACGAATGCTCGTTTGCTCCGACCGGGTAAATAGAGGAAACTTGGACAAACTCCCCACCAATGCGCTCAGTGAAGTATTGAAGTGGGTAAACCGTTGTATAAACCGATAATTGATTGTCTGTCGGTTGATTATTTGAAGTAGCTGAATCATCTGCACTACAAGCTGCTAATAGGATAGCAAAAATTAAAAGTAAAACGAATATTTTTTTCATGAATGTAAACTCCCTAAATAGTAATTATTACGATTTGTATTTTTGACATTTTTAATCATACAGTAGGATTGCCCAAAACACAATAAAAAAATAGCAACCCGTACAAAAAAGTATAGGTTGCTGTTTTTTATTCAATTCAATGATGCATATAGAAAGTTGAAAAGTGACGGATAGAACAATCATCCAGGCATTCCCCATATAATTTATACAGGGAAATGCTCATTCAGCACGATTTACCCTTTTTTCGAAGGCCATTTATCTGGAACTGGGTCAAAACCCCCTGGGTGAAGGGGTTGGCATTTTAATATGCGGAGAAAGGTCATGATGAAACCCTTGATCGCGCCATGCTTTTCGATTGCCTCGATCCCATAGTGGGAACATGTAGGATGAAAGCGGCAAGAGGGTGGCTTCATTGGTGATAAATACTTTTGATAAAGTCGGATGAGCCCAACAAATAGTTTTTTCAATTCTTTTCCTGCTCTCCATTTTTGTAGGCGCGTACAGGACTTGCATCGACGGTTTGTTTCAAAGAGACATTATTTTTCTTAGCGAGGAAGAAAATAGCGAATGCAAAAATCCCCATAATTGTAACGATAATAATAAGTACGATTGGTAAACTCATCATTTCACCTCATTTATAATAATATAGGAATTTCATTAATTTTGGTCTTTTTTGCTCTCGGTCAAATTAGGGTCATGGGATATTTCATCAATTGTATGCTTTACACGGTAACCTGCATTAACAGCGAAAAGAAATAGCCCCGTTATTAGAATGATAGTGATCAAACAAACGATAATGATTAATGGCATCGACAAAAAACTCACTCCTTAGTGGATGAACTTCTCTTCCATTTTACAACAAAAACTTTGCTATAAATTTGACTAAACGTTGAATTTGAATGTTTGAATTTAATAAGAAAGGAAATAATGGATAAGAACGCAATAATGTCAGCAATTTGTCACAACAAAATTGGAAAGAAGCCGTATTATTGTGGAAATGATACTTTTTAGATTAGTTGTATCATTCGGAAAAATATCTAACAAACGATGGAGTGATTAATATGACGAAAACAGCATTGAATAACGAGTTAAACGAATTAGTAGCAACTTGGTCTGTCCTTTATACAAAATTACACAACTATCACTGGTATGTAAACGGGCCATCATTTTTCACGTTACACGAAAAATTTGAAGAGCTTTACAATGAAGTGACGTTAAATTTAGATGAAATCGCAGAACGAATTTTATCTAAAAATGGCAAGCCAGTCGCAACGTTAAAAGAGCATTTAAACTTATCGCTTATACAGGAAGCAACAGGGAATGAATCAACAGAAGATATGGTAAAAACAACAATAGAAGATTTCCAAATTATTATGAAGGCATTGAAAAGAACGATGGAAACAGCAGCTGATGAAGGCGATGATCGTACAGAGGACTTATTAAATGCCAATTATCAAAGTCTAGAAAAGCACGCTTGGATGTTGAATGCGTTTTTAGGGAAATAAGTATTTCTACGGAGCAGCTTTCGTGAATTTAAACGAAGGCTGCTTTCTAAGTTGAATGTATGCCAATCGTTCGCTACACTACTAATGAATAGGAGATGAGTGCAACGATGTTTACATTTACAGATGAAAATGGGTTTCAAGTTGATTTAAGATTTGATGAAGGGCCGTTTGAGGTGGAGCCAAAGCATGTATTAGTTCTTGTACAGTATGAGGGGAAATGGCTATGTACGATTCATCACCGCCGTGGAGTCGAATTTCCTGGTGGCAAGCTAGAAGCGGATGAAACATTGCAACAGGCGGCAGTTCGAGAAGTGTATGAAGAAGCAACAGTGCGAGTTGAAGATGTGAAATGGTTTGCCTACTATATTGTGCATGACGAAATTCCGTTTTGTAAGGCGGTATTTACAGCGAAAGTAAAAACAATCGAACCTTTTGTTGGCGATTATGAAACGGAAGGCATGTTATGGCTTTCAGAAGAGGAACTTTGGCAGCAACCGAACTTGAGCTTTTACATGCGAGATGCGGGGATGAAGAAGATGTTACAGGAAGTGGAAAATCATGACAGACAATGGTGAAATCGTTTCGATGCGAAAATATCCATCACCTAATCCTGACATTCGGTTAGATGAAATTACATATTGGTCACAAGGGTTACGTGTAAAAGGGTTACTTGCACGGCCAAAGCAGCAAGGGGACTGTGAAGGCTTACTTTATTTACGTGGCGGCTTACAATCCATTGGCATGGTTCGCCCAGCGCGTATCGCTCAATTTGCGGCACAGGGTTTTGTCGTATTTGCTCCGTATTACCGTGGAAACCGCGGGGGAGAAGGAAAAGATGAGTTTGCCGGTGAAGACCGCTATGATGCAGTTTACGGCGTCGATGTGTTAAAGAAGTTTATACTGAAAGATCAAGTTC
>JAVWKG010000179.1:0-3555 GCA_036638655.1 Lysinibacillus sp.
AATTCCGCGAGCAGCAAGATCTGTTGCTACGATATATTGATAATCTAGATCACGAATTTGCTTCATCATACGGCTACGTTCACGAGGCGCAAGATCACCGTGTATTTGTCCACAACGAATACCATTTTCCGTTAAATAGCCCGCTACGTGCTCAGCTGTTTTACGTGTATTCGTAAAGATAACCGCTAAGAATGGGTTGATGCCTTCAATAACATCGAGTAAACGTTTGTTACGTGACTTAGAACGAATTGGTACTAATGCAAAATCAATACCTTCTGCCACTGGGCGTTTGTCGTTCATATGCACGTGAGCAGGTGCTTCCATATACTTTTTCAAGAATGGTTGCAGACGTTCTGGAATTGTTGCTGAAAATACGAACATTTCAAGTTTGTCTGGCATTTGTGAAGCGAATCCGTCGATTTCTTCAATGAAGCCCATGTCGAATGCTAAATCTGCTTCATCCACTACTAGCATTGGTGCCGTATGCACAAATAACGCTTGCTCTTTCACAAGATCGCGAATACGTCCTGGTGTACCAACAACGATTTGCGGTTGCGTTTTTAACTTATCGATTGAGCGTTGTTTGTCCGTACCCCCAATGAATAATTTCGTTTGAATGTCTGTTCCGACAACCAATTGATTTAAAGCATCAAAAATTTGCTGTGCCAACTCGCGTGTTGGTGAAGTAATGACAGCTTGTACCTCTTGTTTTTCTACATTAATACGTTGCACAATCGGAATTAAAAAACTATGTGTTTTCCCTGTTCCTGTATGTGCTTGGCCAATTACGCTTTTCCCTTTAAGGATAAGTGGAATGATTTCTTTTTGAATTGGCGTTGGTTCTGTAAAGCCTAATTTTACAATAGCTTCTTGTAAAAATGGCTGGAAATTATAATCAGTATATTTTGACATAATTCGTACCTCCTAACATCCTTCTTATTGTACCACGATTCGTACATTTACGTGAGCATTTGCATATCATAACTATAATCAGGACTGTCGTCAATGACAACCTTACGACTGAAAGGAGATCACCCATGACATTTAGACCTTATTATTCCTACATGCCACCGCCAAATGTAATGCGTATGCCGATGCAATATCCGATGCCATCGCCCATGCGCATGCCGATGTCACCCCAATCCTTTTTACCACCAAATGGCTTTACTTCACAAATACCAAGGGGCCTAGCTGGTTTAGGCGGACAAATACCGACGCCTCCTGTGCAAGCACCATCACGCATTTCATCCTTTTTACAATCTGCTGACAGCTTATTTAATTCAGCCAAAACTTATACACCTTATATACAACAGGCCATGCCTATGATGAAAAATATACCTGCACTCTTCAAAATGTATAAAGGCTTTCAAGGTTTACCTGATGCAGGAGCTGGAGCAGATGCTAGCGCGGCAGCTGATTTAGCATCAGATGATATTGGATTACCTAGACGAAATAATCGTACGCCCAACTTAAACAATCAGCCTATTTCACAAGGACTCCAACCGTCTAGACCGCGCATTTTCCAACCACCAATGGAATAAATGTATTGCCCCGCGGCATAATTGTAGTGCTTGGTGACATGCAACTCTCTTTTCAATGCTATTAAATCTAATCGATTCTTTGTATAAAATGTGACAGTCCGTTATAATAGATTTACGTAAGCTTTGAAAGGAGTCACAACAATGCAAGTACAAAAAATTAATCCACGTGGTTATTGTTATGGTGTTGTAGATGCAATGGTCATCGCCCGCAATGCCGCACTCGATAAATCTCTACCAAGACCAATCTATATTTTAGGTATGATTGTTCACAACAAACATGTGACAGATGCATTTGAAGAAGATGGCATTATTACGCTTGATGGCGATAATCGATTAGACATTATTAAACAAGTCGAAAAAGGTACTGTTATTTTCACTGCACATGGTGTCTCACCTGAAATCCGTGAAATCGCCAAGCAAAAAGGACTTGTTTCTATTGATGCCACATGTCCTGATGTAACTGTGACACATGATTTAATCGCAGAAAAATCAGCTGAAGGCTACGATATTATATATATTGGCAAAAAGGGTCACCCTGAGCCAGAAGGGGCGATTGGTGTTGCACCGGATCATGTACATTTAGTGCAATCTTCTGCAGACATCGATTCCTTACAGTTAACAAATAGAAAGCTACTTGTAACGAACCAAACGACGATGAGTCAATGGGATGTAGCACATCTGATGGATGCATTAGAAGAGAAATTCCCTCACATTGAGGTGCATAAAGAGATTTGTTTAGCAACACAAGTGCGCCAAGAAGCTGTAGCAAAACAAGCGGGGGATGCTGATTTACTAATCGTTGTAGGCGACCCAAAATCGAATAACTCGAATCGCTTGACGCAAGTATCGGTTGAAATCGCCGGCACACCTTCTTATCGTATCGCTGATGTTTCTGAGATAAAAATCGACTGGCTTTTAGGTATTGAAAAAGTGGCTGTCACAGCTGGTGCTTCAACACCTACACCTATCGTCAAAGAAGTGATTGCATTCCTTGACCAGTTTGATCCGAAAGACGAAACGACACACGTCATTAACCGCACTGTCACTTTAGATAAAATTTTACCAAAAATCAAAACACCAAAACCTGTTGAAAAAATAATGCCTTTTTAATTTTCCAAAATGAAACCTCCAGTCAAGCTTACTCGTATAGTAAGCAGATTGGAGGTTTTTTTATTGGCTACTTTTACACTTACATACCCGAAATTATTTGATAGACTTTCAAATATTCCCATTTTAAATGAACAAAACGAGGCAGTTTGCGTACTGCAAAAAGTTGAACGTTCTGCTATAGGAAAGGCTCTTAATATGACATTCCTTGTTGTGTCACAAGATGCCCTTCCACAACGTTTCGAAACACGAACAATGACAGGTGAGCCGCTTTTTCAAGTACAATCAACATTCCTTACTAAAGGCAGTAGTTATCAGCTTGTTATGCAAGATGGGACAGCCATCCCTATTAAACGTAAAACGGTACAGTTAATCGAATTTTATTACACCTTTACGATGGACAATTTTGAATTCCGATTTGAAAAGGATTTCACATCCACAGCGTACTTATATTGCAATGACAAAAAGATAGCATGCGCTAGCACTTCAGGCGACGGACTTATACATGAAGGCATCATCTATACACTATTTGAATCCGACGACACCTTGTTCGTCGCATTGCTTGCAACTTTGTACCAATCACTATTTGCTATAGGTAACTAACATCACTTTGTGCTATAATACAAATCATTCTACTAGATATGAGGCATGCCATATGAACGGACAAAATCGACAAGATATTCGCCCTGGTCTTGAGGTCAACATTATTCTCAAGAAAGACCAACGCACCGGTGTTAAAACACGTGGAGTCGTTAAAGATTTACTAACAAACTCTGCCCGACATCCACACGGCATAAAAGTTCGCCTAACAGATGGGCAAGTTGGTCGCGTTTGTGATATTTTACAGAAATAATACTTTAGGCTACCTCCTAAAACGGAGATAGCCTTTTTTATGTTCACTTTATAG
>JAVWKG010000180.1:0-3552 GCA_036638655.1 Lysinibacillus sp.
CGCCTCTGGTGCACCCTTTGCTAACACCTTACCCGCCTTCATTAAAATAATCTCATCGCTATATTTGATTGCTTGATTAATATCATGAAGTACCATTACAATCGTCAAACCATGCTGTTCATTTAGTTGTTTCACAAGCTCTAATAATTCTAGCTGATAGTAAATATCCAAATATGTTGTTGGTTCATCTAAGCAAAGCATTTCGGACTTTTGAGAAAGTGCCATCGCAATCCATACACGCTGACGTTCCCCACCAGAAAGTGCAGCTAGATCGTTGTGACGCTTGTCGAGTAAATTCGTACAAGCTAATGCCCAACTTACAGCTTCTTCATCCTCTGTCGTCTTTTTCTTAAATAAGGAGGAATGTGGCATTCTTCCATACATGACGAGCTTTTCAACCGTTAAATCACTTGGAATATCGTTTTGCTGATAAACAATCGCAAATTTCTTCGCAAAGTCTTTCGCTTTATATTCGATTAAATCACGATTATCAAGGCGAGCCTGTCCTTTGAGCGGTCGATTATTGCGTGACATAACGCTTAATAATGTTGATTTCCCACAGCCATTTGGTCCTATAATTGTGGTGATTTTCCCTTTTGGAATAATCGTTGATACCCCGTTTAAATGACGCGTCGTTCCATCATGCGAAACAATTACTTCTTTGATTTCCATCGTAGCTGTCACTCTTTTCTAAGTAAAAATATTAAAAATGGTCCACCAATAATAGCCATAATTGTCGAAGCGGGAATTTCCATCGGGGCAAACAAAGTACGTCCAAGTGTATCCGCTAATAAAATGATAAACGCCCCTAATAACGCGGTAAATGGAATGAGCACTTTATGATCATAGCCTACTAAACGGCGAGCAATATGTGGTACTAAAATTCCGACAAAGGCGATTACACCGGCTACAACGACTGACGAAGCAGCAAGTAAAACCGCTACAGCTGCAATTAATAATCGTGCTGCCGTTACATTAAAACCAATACTTTTCGCTGTTTTGTCCGATAATACTAACACGTTACACCATCCATAAAAAATAAAAGCAAGAACCAATCCAATGGTACCGTATGTCGCCATAAGCGAAACATCATCCCAAGTTTTTAACGTTAAATTTGACGTAATCGCCCCAGAAGTGGATGCACCAAAACTAATCATTGCTTCTGTTAAACCTGAAAACATCGCGTTAATGGCAATTCCGACTAAAATTAATTTGAGTGGATTTAAACCCGATTTCCATGATAAGAAAAAAACTAATAAACATGCAAATGCACCACCTACAAATGCAGCAATTGGCGAGAAGAAAAACATCGTTGGCACAAAGGATACGATAAATAATTTCGTAAACGCAGCACCAGCAGAAATCCCGATAAAGCCCGCATCTGCCAACGGGTTACGCATAATTGCTTGCAATAAAACCCCGGCTACGGATAGCGCGGCTCCGGCAAACAAGGCAATAATAATTCTTGGAAAACGCAAATCTTTAATAGCCGCCATCTTTTCATTATTGGCATCAAATAGGTTCACTAAAAATTCACCAAAGCCCATTTGGATGCTACCTGTTGTTGCGGCATAGACAATTGTTACTATCAATAAAAATAGGACTGCTACAAAGCTAATAATTTTTTTCGTCACAGCAAACACCCTTTATCTCTAAATAGACCGAAAGACAAAACCTTCAAGAAAGATTTTGCCAACCGTTTTACACATTATTTATAAAAAACCTGTACAAGCTCATTCAGTGCTTCTGGTACATTTAATGCCGCAGTTGTTCCGAATAGCTCCTCTTCCAAATCATATACTTCCCCATTCTTTACCGCAGTAAAATGTTTCCACACATCATTCGTTTTAAATTCCTCATCAAACATTTCAATTACTTCATCAGGCATCCCATGCGCTAATCGTAAAATGATATCTGGATTGGATTCGTATAAATATTCCGTGTTAGATGGCAAGTACTCAGCATCTTGTCCAGCCATTACATTTTCACCACCTGCTAAACGAACTAAATCACCTGCGTAGGAATTTTCAGTTGCCACTAAATAACTTCCTGGTACACCCAGTAAAATAAGTACTTTAGGCTTTTCCTTATTGCTAGCAGCAAGTTCTACAGCTTCAATTTTTTGCTGTAATTCGGAAACCAATTGCTCTGCCTCTGTTATTCGATTATAGCGCGAACCAATTGCGGTAATTTCTGAAAGCATCGTTTCAATACTTGTTAAATCGACAAAATCCACTGGTATTTTCAATTGCTCAAATTTATCTTTCAAGTCATACTCCAGCGTTGAAACGGATAATACTTCAGTCGGATTCAATGATTTTATAATTTCTGCATCTGGATCCATAGCATTACCAATTGTTGGTAAATCCTTAAAACGTGTTGGTAAATCCTTTACAGTATCTGGAACTGCGACTGCATCTAAATTAAGTCGATCCATAATTTCTGCTAAGACAACCGTGCCTGCGATAATCCTGTGCTCTGCCTCGACATGAGTAGATTCCTCCGTCTGATTACCAGACGTATTTTGCTTCCCTGCATCCTCTTCATCATTTCCACAGCCAGCTAATAGTGCCACACCTAATGCTAAGCCTATAAGCCATTTTTTCATGTTGTATATCCTCCTATATTCATTAAGCTGAAGTAAACTTTCATCTATATCGTTGATGGAAATTTACTTCAACTTAATACCATTTTAATCGAACCTTGATTCGCAATACTTCAAAAAGGCAGTAACCTCCGTAACAAAACGGAGGTACACTGCACAAGATTTTTATTTTAAACCTTCAATTACAGTTAAGGCATTATTTAAAACTTTTGCCATATGAGCACGTGTCAATTTGTTATCTGGATTAAATTTACCTTCATAACCAGTCATAATCCCTAATTTATTTAACTCAGCAATCGCTTTTACTGCTTCTACATCCTTTGTAGACACATCCGAGAAGTTTGCAGTAGCGCCTGTTGCTTTATAGCCTTGGTTTTCTAATAATCGATAGATCATTAACGCAGCTTGTTTACGTGTAATATCTTGTTTAGGTGCGAAAATTGTTTCTGTGTTACCGTTAATGACACCAATTGCATTTAATGCTTTAATTGCACTTTGTGTTTCTGCATCAAATTTTGCGATGTCTGTGAATTTCGTTGTTGCTGGTACATCCAATGTTAACGCACGGTTGATCATTAACGCGAACTGAGAGCGTGTTACATTATTGCTTGGGTTGAATTTTTCAGCTTCTTTGAAAATTCCTTTTGAATACAATGCGACAATTGCACCGTAGCTAGCATCTTTCATAATATCTGAAAATGGATTTTTCTTACCGCCAAATTGGATTTGCACTGGATATTTTTCATCATATTTGAAGTCTCCAACACGAACTGATAAATCAACCGTTGCATTATAAATTTGTGTTAAGTCTTTCACTGAAACTGTATAAATTTTAACTGTGTTTTCGCCGACAACTTCTTCAGATTTTTTCGCAACTGTTGCACCTGTTACAATGAAGTTATTTAAATGTTGACCTTGTGGGAAAGTGACATCGACATCATAACCAC
>JAVWKG010000181.1:0-3488 GCA_036638655.1 Lysinibacillus sp.
TACAATGGCTAAAATGAATCCTTTTTATTATATCGAAATCATAATAATTGGATTCTAAGTTTTATTGTTATATGATACTACTTGAAAGATAAAGCGCTTACATAAAGGAGACGTATTAGTATCAGAACTAAATCTCCTTTGTAAATAAAGCTCTTTCAACATAGTAATGGATGGAGTGGTTTTAATGACAAATGCGATGAAAGATGCAACAGCAGCAACGAACCCACGTAAGCCTAAATTACGAGAGGTTATGTAAATCATCAAAAATGCAATGTAAAACGCTATAATACCTATTTATGAAAGTTGTTGTAAGCCCTTTCACGAAAGTGTATTATACATTTAAAGTTGTTTTTAACAATTTTATGACAAAACAACTTGTAAGTTCAATATATTCATAACATCAGGGGGAATTAAGTCATGATTTATTCAAATCCAAATACAGCAGGTGCTGTCGTTAACTTTAAGGAACAATATCAAAACTTCATCGGTGGAGAATGGGTTGCACCAGTAAAGGGACAATATTTAGATGTAATATCTCCGGTAACGGGTAAAGTATTCACATCTATCCCTCGCTCAACAGCAGAAGATGTGGAACTAGCACTTGATGCAGCACATGCAGCTAAAGATGCTTGGGGTAAAACAACTGTTGCATACCGTGCACAAATTTTAAATAAAATTGCTGATCGTATTGAAGAAAACTTAGAAATGATTGCGGTTGCTGAAACTTGGGACAACGGTAAAGCAGTACGTGAAACATTAAATGCTGATATTCCTTTAGTAGTAGATCACTTCCGTTACTTCGCAGGCGTTATTCGCGCACAAGAAGGTGGTATTAGTGAAATCGATGGTGATACAGTAGCATATCACTTCAACGAGCCATTAGGGGTTGTTGGTCAAATTATTCCTTGGAACTTCCCACTTCTTATGGCTTCATGGAAAATTGCTCCAGCTTTAGCGGCTGGGAACTGTATCGTAATGAAACCAGCTGAGCAAACACCTGCTTCAATCAGTGTATTAATCGAATTAATCCAAGACATATTACCAAAAGGTGTATTCAACATCGTTCAAGGTACAGGTTTAGACGTTGGGAAACCACTTGCAACAAGCCCACGTATTGCAAAAATCGCGTTTACTGGTTCAACAGCAGTAGGCCGCTCAATCATGCAATATGCAACTGAAAATATTATTCCAGTTACATTAGAACTTGGTGGTAAATCGCCAAACATCTTCTTCCCTGACGTTATGGATGCAGATGATGAGTATTTAGATAAAGCGATTGAAGGTTTCGTATTATTCGCGCTAAACTCAGGTGAAATTTGTACAGCTCCTACTCGTGCACTAGTACATGAATCAATCTATGATAAATTCATGGAAAAAGTATTAGAACGCGTAAAAGCGATTAAAATTGGTAACCCACTAGACACAGAAACAATGATGGGTGCACAAGCTTCTAAACAACAATTAGACAAAATCCTTTCTTATATCGAAATCGGTAAAGAAGAAGGTGCTGAGTTACTAATTGGTGGTCACCAAAACAATTTAGACGGTGACCAAGCAGAAGGTTACTACGTGGCTCCAACTGTATTCAAAGGGCACAACAAAATGCGTATCTTCCAAGAAGAAATCTTTGGTCCAGTATTATCTGTGACTACATTCAAAGACTTCGACGATGCAATGGCAATCGGAAATGATACGGTATACGGTTTAGGTGCTGGTATTTGGTCTCGTAATGGTGAAACGGCTTACCGTGCTGGTCGCGCTATTCAAGCTGGTCGCGTATGGACGAACACATATCACCAATATCCAGCACATGCTGCATTCGGTGGTTATAAACAATCAGGTATCGGTCGTGAAAACCACTTAATGATGCTGGCTCATTACCAACAAACGAAATGTATTTTAGTGGGTTACAACAAAGGTTCAATGGGCTTCTTCTAAGTTGAAGAAAGTCATTGCAACAGAAGTAGCGAAGGATTTAATCAAACAATTGCAGGAACAACACGGTCAACTCATATTTATTCATTCTGAGGGCTGCTGTGATGGGACTTCACCTATTTGTATGCCAGCAGGTGACTTCTACCTTGGCAGCCGTGATGAGCAAATAGGTGTAGTTTTAGACGTGCCTTATTATATGAATAACTCAAACCAGTCCTACTGGCAACACCTACAAATTGTCATTGATGTAATAGACGGCATTGGCAATTCATTTTCGCTCGAAAGTGCAGAAAATAAGACCTTCGTCATCCGCGCAAAACAATTGAATAAATAGAAAGACTTATTATTTATTAATCAACACAAAATCCCACGGGAAAGCTTACTTTTCGGCTTTTCCGTGGGATTTTTTTAATTCGTAGAAAAATAAACGTTAAATAATTATATTTCAATACTTTATTTTTTTGAAGAAATTTGAAAGCGCGACCAATGCAGATATATTCCCGTTTGAAGCGTTCCCAGCATTTTCAGCTACAATTCCACTCAAAATAAAACACTTTTAAAAATATTCCGACTATTGTATTATTATAAAAAGGAGATGATATGAATGACAAACTACACTTATTTAGACTGTGACGAAAATGATGTATCTTACTTGTACGAGGATGATCAAGACTTCTTTGATTTAGATGGTTTTGACGACAACGATATTTAATAGGGAGCACACAATTTCATGGATTCTATAAAACAATAAAGGATGTGGCTAACGTTTTCATTTACGCGCCCATCCTTTTTGCTGTTATTTCACATATTTCACGAACCACTCACACTCATGTTGACGTATTGAAATGCCAACATAGCCTTCATTGATTAGTGTTTGCTGGCCTTCTGTATCCGCCATGGAAAGTTCCTTCTCACTTTCGAAATTCCCTACTTCTTCGTTTAAAAACTTCGCAAATACATAGCGCAACTTCCCACCGTATTTATACTTTAACGCTGCGACATGCATCCCTTGTGAAAATTTATCCTTTAAGCTTGCGATATTAAACGGCATTACCGTCGCACAAATGACGTTGAATTCCGATGTATCCACTTGTTGCATAATAATATCCGCCATCGTTCGTTGTAAACCGTGACCTCGAAACTGCGGGTGTACATTCGAAATCTCTTGATAAAGGACCTGTTTTAGCTGTGCATCCGTCGTCAAACCTACATCCAGGCCAAGGTGCTCTTCATCCATCCCCGGCTTTAGCAACGCGCGGAATGCCATTAGTGTTCCTTCTACAAAAACACCGATCATTAAGCCGTTCCCTTGTAAAATATTGCGTAGTTCATCCTCATCTAATGGCTGTAAAATCGCTTTATCTGGCAATGCCTCCACAACTTCTTGCTGCAAAAATTTCAACTGTGGAATATGTGCCTCTGTTAACACTTCCACTTCATATGGTGCTTCACCTAAAAAACCTGAGGCAATCATTTACTGCACCACATCTTTGTCACGCGTTAATTCCGCTAAAATCATTTCATCTACTTCAATACCTAAGCCCGGTTTTTCA
>JAVWKG010000182.1:0-3448 GCA_036638655.1 Lysinibacillus sp.
TATTATAACCGACAATCTTAATAATTGCTTGTTTCACTTCATCAAGACGGGATTGTCGATTTCTATTAGGTAAGAGAGCAAGCAATTACTCTTGCTCATCTTCTCCAATTTTTTCTTCTGTAATTGCCGGTAATATCTTTTGCTCAACATCGCTGTTAGACAATCCTGTTTGCTCATTTTTAGCCTTTAATTCGAAATACTTGTCAAGTGAGCGTCTTGCAATATTATTAGCATGAGGATAACTCTTACCATATGTTGTTGCCCAAGGAATAACAACTGCATATGCTATTTCAGGATTTTCATATGGTGCAAAGCCTGCATGAGTAAAAGTGATTGTTTCTGTACGGTAATGCTGTTTTAGCGGTCCAAAATAAACTACCTCAGCTGTCCCTGTTTTACCTGCTGCTGTGTAAGGTGTATTTGCAAACTGCCCTCGTGCAGAACCTTGCGAACCAACATATGCATTACGGAGCCCTTTTTTCACATGGTTAATCTCTTCGATTGGATTATTGATTCGATTTAAAATCGTCGGACCAACCTCTGTTACTAATTGCCCTAGCTGCTCTCCATCTTTTGATGGTTCTCGTACTTCCTTCACTAGATGTGGCTGAATACGATAGCCTCCATTCGCAATTGTTGAAATGTACTGTGCTAATTGGAGTGTTGTATACGTATCGTACTGCCCAATCGCTAAATCGAGAATTTTACCCGCATTCGCTGAACCTGATGGACCTGTCACCCCAGTCACTTCATTAGGTAAATCGATACCTGTTTTGATACCTAAGCCAAATTGTGAAAAGTTATTACGCAGTTTAGAGAATGTGTCATCCTTCAAACGAAGCGGCATCATATAACTATATGGCGTACCATTTAATCGCAACGCAATTTTAAACATATAGGAGTTAGATGATTTTTCAAGTGCCAATAAATCATTCATAAATATGTGTCCCGTTCTATTAAAAATCGAGCTCTTTACAGGTGTTTTAAGTAAGTGAATCGGTTCATCTCCCATTGCAGTGTTCATTGCAATAACATCGTGGTCATAACCTGTTAAAACTGTCGCAGCTTTTATCGTTGAGCCTACTTCATACGATGTTGTGAAAGTTCCATATGAATAATCCACCACTATATTTCTCCCTGTCTCAGGATCCTTCTCGATTTTCTTACCGGCCATCGATAAAACATCCCCAGTGCTTGGGTCCATCATTACTAAAAAGGCGCGGTCCAGTAAATACGAGCCACCCATTGCTTTTAAACTTAGTAGCTCTTCTTCAACGATTTTTTCAGTTTCTGCTTGCAGTTCACTATCTAAAGTTAATTTCAGATCTTGCCCCGGCTTACCTTCAAATGATGTCACTGTATCCACTACTAGGCCTTTTTTATTCGTTATATTTTTTACAACGGATTTTTGACCTTGCAATAAATCTTCGTATTGCGCTTCTAAATAACTTTCCCCAACACGATCATTTCGAGAATAATCTCTTTTTAAATAGTAATTCAATTTTTCGTTTGGAATCCCTTTTGTTGGGACCGTTGTTCTTCCTAGAATAGATAGAGGTGATAATTTCACGCGCTTCCAATCCGTCGTCGTATTAACCCCTGTCCAATCAGTAAGACGTTCCGATACTCTTGCAAATTCATCAGCCGTGACATCTTCACTTTTAATAATTTGCGGCGATAAGTTATAGCCTGAAGCCATTTCACGGTAAATTGCGAGCACTTCTAAATCATGCTCCGTTAACTGTGTTAATTCTTCCTCTGTAATACGCTTACGCACAAGTGTATCTATTTCTTTATTTGCCTCACTTACTTCCACATCTTCTTTTGCCAAAATGGCTGTTTTTTCTTCTTGTGATACTTTTTCATATGCCTCTTCTTTGTTTTTCAAGATCCAAAAATCTTGTTTATCTCGGTGTGTAATACGTTTAGTCGGCTGTTCAATAAGCATTGCCAATTCTTCTGCAATTTTCAACATTTCTTCTGTTTTTGTCGTTTGCATTTTCGTATATGTAATCGCATTTTCAGGCTGATTGTCTACTAAAATACGTCCATAGCGGTCATACATTCTACCTCTAGGCACGCTTGTATTAACCGGTACTTCCTCAGTTTGCTCTAAAAAACTTACATATTCCTCGCCTTTTACAATTTGCATATAACCTAGTCTAAAAATCAATAACGAAAATGCTAGAAAAATAGAAAAGAAAAGCACATTCATACGAAATGTTAAATTCGAGTGATGTTTTGCTTTTACACTCGACGCACGTTTTTTCCCCGGCGTTTTGCGCATGTACATTCCCCTTCCTTTAAGTCCAATTCATTCAAATTAAATACACGATACTTAGTATAACATTCAAAACATCCACGGAAAAGTATCAGTAATCTAGCAATTGAACAATTATCACGTTTGCTTACCACCTTCTAGACGAGGCGTGTATAAAAAAGTTGCAAAAGTTAAAAGTGATCATGTATTTTAGCGATGCTACCGAGCTGTTTTTTTGTTTTATCGACCCTTTTCCGCAGCTTATCGACCTGTTTTCACCTTTTATCGCCCTAAGCTAGTTTTAAACACAAAAAAGATGATGCACATAATAAATATGGCATCATCTTTTCACACTGTTATATAAAAAAATTATTTAGCAGCTTGGAACTTAGCTTCTACTACATCCCAGTTCACGATGTTCCAGAAAGCACCAATATAGTCAGGACGACGGTTTTGGTAGTTTAAATAGTAAGCGTGCTCCCAAACGTCTAAGCCTAGGATTGGCGTTTTACCTTCCATGATTGGAGAATCTTGGTTTGGTGTTGAAGTTACAGCAACTGAGTCACCATCAACGATTAACCAAGCCCAACCTGAACCGAAACGAGTTGTTGCAGCTTTAGCAAACTCTTCTTTGAAAGCATCGAAAGAACCGAATTTCGCATCGATTGCTTTTGCTACTTCACCAACTGGAGTAGTAGAACCGCCTGGAGCGATTACTTCCCAGAATAATGAGTGGTTCGAGTGACCGCCACCATGGTTACGTACTGGTGTTTGTTTGTCAGCTGGAAGTGCATCGATGTTAGCGATTAATTCGTTAAGGTCTTTGCCAGCAAATTCAGTACCTTCTACTGCTGCGTTTAAGCCTGCAACGTAAGTATTATGGTGTTTCGTGTGGTGAATCTCCATTGTTTTTGCATCGATATGTGGTTCTAATGCGTCATAAGCGTAAGTTAATTGTGGTAATTCAAAAGCCATTTTTAAGTTCCTCCCTGATATAAAGAAATAATTTAGTACATCACTAGGTTATCAAAATTGGTCAAACCATTCAATGAAAAATACTCCAAAATGTGCATTTCAGCCTTTTGGCGGAAAAATCTATTAAAATTAGATGAAGACCCTAAATTAAACTTTCAAAATTCACGACCCACTTTTGTTAAATTGCAATAAAGAAAATAATGATCATTATTA
>JAVWKG010000183.1:0-3422 GCA_036638655.1 Lysinibacillus sp.
ATAAGAGATAAGGTGATGAAAATGCTAGGGAGTGTTCCTACAGAGCTTGAATGGCAAGCTATAGAAGATAATAATGCAAAAGTTGATAAAGAATTTGTATATGCGGTCACTTCAACAAAAATTTGTTGTCGCCCTTCATGTCCTTCAAAAAATCCGAATAAGGAAAACGTTCGAATTTATAGAAATGTTGAGTTAGCAATGGAAGCAGGGTTTAGACCGTGTAAGAGATGTAAACCTGGTGGCATTCGATTGCCAGATGAGATTTGGACCGATCAAATGAATCAATATATGGATCAAAATTATACGGAGCACATTACGCTACAGTTTTTAGCAGATACTTTCCACGGTAGTCCATATCATCTACAACGAGTATATAAAAAAGCAAAAGGTTATTCACCTACGGAATACTTACAAAAGGTTCGAATAAATAAAGCGGTAGAATTATTACAAAATACAGGTCTTTCTGTTGAAGAAGTTGGTCATCAAGTAGGTCTACATAATACTTCTTATTTTATTACACTTTTTAAAAGTTTAGTTGGTACAACCCCTAAGCAATATAAAAAAACATTAGAAGGCAGGTAGTAGCATGATTGTTTACTATGATTCTCTAAAGGGATGTAACGATGAAATATTTATAGCTGCCACAGAACAGGGGCTATGTTTTGTCAGTAATGATTATGATGAGATGGTGGAATGGTTAGGGAAAGCCGGCATGACGGAGCTAACACAATCAACTCAATATATGAAGGACTATACAAAAGAGTTTGAGCAATATTTTTCAGGTGTCACTACAGATTTTTCGGATGTGAAATTAGATCTACGTGGCACTGATTTTCAACAGTCAGTTTGGGCTGAATTGTTGAAAGTTCAATACGGAGAAAAATGTTGTTACTCGGATATTGCGGAAGCATTAGGAAAACCCTCGGCAGTGAGAGCTGTTGCAAATGCAATCGGAAAAAATCCAATTCTCATCGTCGTTCCTTGTCATAGAGTAATCGGCAAAAATGGTAAACTAACAGGCTTTAGAAGTGGTTTAACTTTGAAAAAAGAACTGCTTACACTTGAAAATAATCTATAAAATAAAGGTCACGGATTATCAAATATCGGTGACCTTTTTTGTATTTATTCTGGGTGTTTTTCGACCATTTCATCTGTGAAAAGTGGTAGTTCATCAAGGTGAATGACATCTTGTCGATCTACTGATTCACCTTCGACTAAAATACAGGCTTTCGCTACAATCTGTCCGCCTGCTTTATTAACAAGGGTTTCAAGCGCTTCCAAAGAAGAACCAGAACTAATGACATCATCAATGATGGCAACGCGTTTATAATTTAAGAAAGCCGCATCCTCATAATCAAGTGCGAGTATTTGAGATTCGGCAGTGGTGATCGAGTGAACCTCATGAACAATAGGCTTAAACATATAGCTCTTCACTTGTTTTCGGGCTACGACATATCGAGGGAGTTTTAACATTTTAGAAAGTTCATAAATTAGCGGAATACCTTTAGCTTCGGCAGTAATCAGTACATCTAAGTGTGGCAATTGTTGAAGTAATTCTTTCGCTGTCGCTTGCACTAATTCAACATCACCTAAAAGGTTGAAACTAGCAATGGATAAATTTTCTCTAATTTTGACGATGGGCAAATGGCGTGTGTATCCTGCAACTTTGATTGTGTAGGTCTTCATAATTTTTCTCCCCTATATAATATAAGTCTGAATTGTAATGATAGAAAAACAATTTACGGTTATTTTTTTATGTATAAAGTAACTTGTTAAACTTTAGTTTAATATTAAAATTGTTGAACTTCAATGGCTATTTCCAAATATTTTTATTATTTCGAATGAACTGTTCTATTTAGTAAAATGCCTTTCTGAATAGGGAAATTGCTATGCTATAATACACTTTACACCTGACAAGATATTAAGGATATGTCAAAATTATGTACAATATGGACGACTTATACTTATATTTTTGCTATTATGTATTACATAAATATTATTTTAACAGTGAAGTAACTACGTAAATACAACCAAATGACTTGAAATGTATCTAACCGGGTATGATAATAAGTAATCATTTTGGCTGCAATAATCGACAAATAAAGAGAAGTGGAAGAGGGAGAACCATTATGACAAAAGTATATCCTGACGACAGCCTGGCTTTACACACAGACTTGTATCAAATTAATATGGCGGAATCTTATTGGGCTGACGGCATTCATAATCGAAAATCAGTATTTGAACTATATTTTAGAAAGCTACCATTCGGCAATGGCTATGCGGTGTTTGCAGGGCTTGAAAGAATGTTGGAATACTTAAGAGACTTCAAATTCAGTGATTCAGATATCGCTTACTTACGAGATGAAGTAGGGTACAAGGAAGATTTCATCGCCTATTTAAAAGATTTAAGATTCACGGGTGATGTCTATTCGATGATCGAAGGCGAGACGGTTTTCGGAAACGAGCCAATCGTTCGCATTGAAGCACCTCTAGTGGAAGCACAACTAGTAGAAACAGCATTATTAAATATCGTTAACTACCAAACTCTAATCGCGACTAAAGCGAGCCGTATTAAACATGTTGCTGAGAATGAAAGCGTTATGGAATTCGGTACGCGCCGTGCGCAAGAGATGGACGCAGCGATTTGGGGTACACGTGCTGCAATTATTGGCGGATTTGCTTCAACGAGTAATGTTCGAGCTGGCAAGTTATTCAACTTACCGATTTCAGGTACGCATGCACACTCACTTGTACAGGCTTATCACAGTGATTATGAAGCGTTCCATGCATATGCACGTAGACATAAGGATTGCGTGTTTTTAGTGGATACATTTGATACATTGAAATCAGGTGTACCTTCAGCGATTCAAGTAGCAAAAGAATTAGGCGACAAAATTAACTTCGTCGGCATTCGTTTAGATAGCGGTGACATCGCATTCCTATCAAAAGCAGCTAGAAAAATGCTTGATGATGCAGGATTCCCAGATGCGAAAATCGTCGTTTCAAATGATCTTGATGAATACACAATGTTGAACTTAAAAGCTCAAGATGCTCGTGTAGATATGTGGGGAATTGGTACGAAAATCATTACGGCTTATGACCAACCAGCTTTAGGTGCGGTCTACAAAATTGTTTCGATTGAAGATGTGGAAGGCGACATGGTGGATACAATCAAAATTTCTGCCAACGCAGAAAAAGTGACAACACCAGGACGCAAAAAACTGTATCGCATCATCGACCGTGAAAACGGCAAAGCAGAAGGCGACTACATCACAATGTACGATGAAGATCCGCAATCAGAAGAAAAAATTAAAATGTTCCATCCTGTCCATACATTTATCTCGAAATTTGTGACGAACTTTGAAGCGAAAAACCTACATGAGAAAGTTGTAGAAAATGGTCAAGTGATTTACACAAGCCCA
>JAVWKG010000184.1:0-3303 GCA_036638655.1 Lysinibacillus sp.
GGATGAGTGGTTTCGGTGAAATTGATTATTTAACAAAGCTAGCACGCCCTCATTATGCAATTATTACAAATATCGGGGAAGCACATATGCAAGATTTAGGTTCCCGTGAAGGCATTGCACAGGCAAAATTCGAAATTGTTCAAGGCTTAGAACCAGGTGGCGTACTGTTCTTTGATGGTGACGAGCCATTACTCCAACAGTTAGTTGCAAAAAATGAATCATTACTAACACAGTCATTTGGTTTTACGCATAAACAGGATTTAATTGCTTCAGCTATTATGACATCAGAATCGGGAAGTCGCTTCCACAGTGAAGGATTAATCGAAGGGGACTTTTTCATTTCTGTTTTAGGTGAACATCAAGTAAAAAATACGCTAAGCGCAATGCTAGTAAGTAAAGCACTTGGTTTATCAGATGAACAAATACGCGAAGCATTAAAGCAGGTAACATTAACGGATATGCGCATGCAATTAATACCGGTTGGGGATAAATTATTTATTAATGATGCATACAATGCTGCACCAACTTCGATGCATGCTGCGATTCATTTTATTCAGCAAACGTCAATTCGAGATGAGAAATGGTTAGTACTTGGAGATATGCTAGAGCTTGGGCAAGATGAACAACGATACCATGAAGAATTGGCAGAAGTAATTGATCCGGGGAAAACGACGTATGTTTGTTTATTCGGCCCTCGTATGAAGTGGCTTTATGAGAAATTGAAAACTGTTTTTGATGCGCAACATCTTTTATATACAGAAGCTGATTATGCATTCATTATTGAAAAAATTAAACAGCACGCAACGGAGCAATCATTACTGTTAGTAAAAGGTTCGCGCGGTATGCGGTTGGAAAATATTATTACAGGTGTCGGGCTGTCTAATGAGATTCCTGAATAACAAAATGCTTGAATTTAAAAATGCCGAAACGATTGTTTTATTTTCGTTTCGGCATTTTGTGTTTTTGCGTATTTCAGGATCAAATACCCATTTAGGGCAATCTCAATGCCTCTTCTAGAATTTAAAGCGATTAATTAATATTTGTAGCCCTTCAGAAGCTTGTTCTAATGATTTAGCAGAAGCTGTAATTTCCTCTGTTGCGGTAAGTTCTTGATCTGAAATGGTGGCAACTTTTTTAGAATTTGATGCGGCCTCCTCAGCAATTGAGGTCATTTCAGTCGTTTGTTCGTGAACATTTTTTATGCTTGCCTCCATCTGATTTGTTAATTGTGTGATTTGGGCGAATTGCTGGCTAATGGTATGAATGGAAGAGGCGATTTCTGAGAATGCGGGTTCCGTATGACCAACAATTTTGATGCCTGAAGTTACTTCCGTTGTGCCAGTAGACATCATTTTTACAGCGTTATTTGTATTTGCTTGTACGGCAGTAATTAATTTTGTAATTTGATGGGCCGATTGTTTAGACTGCTCTGCTAAATGACGTACTTCTTCTGCGACAACAGCAAATCCCTTTCCGTGTTCACCTGCACGGGCGGCTTCAATAGCAGCATTGAGTGCAAGTAAGTTTGTTTGATCGGCAATATTCGTAATCACATCAGAAATCGAGCCGATTTCGTTCGATTGATCACCAAGTCGTTGGATAACTTTTTCGCTTTCAGATACAGACCAGCGAATCGTTTCCATTTGCACAACTACTTTTTGAATAATTTCATTCCCTTTTAGCGCTTGGTTCGATGTATTTTCGGCATTACTTTCTGCTTGCTCAATGGCTTCTGCAACCGAATCAATGTCGTGGTGTAAGGAACTAATATTGACTTCACTTTGTTGAGCGATTTCGCGTTGGCTCTGTGCTCCTTCCGCAACGGAATGAAGGGAGTGTGTCATATCATTGGAGAAATTCACCGTTTGACTAGCGCTCGCATATAAATCCTCACAAGACACCGTAATTTCCGCTGCAGTGTTTGAAATCTCGCGCATCATGGCACGTAAAGTGGCGAGCATTTGATTAAATGAAATCGCTAAGTCACCAATTTCGTCTTTTGAATTTACGTGTAGTTCCTGTGTTAAATCGCCCTCGCCTTGGGCAATATCATGTAGCTGTTTACGAATTGTACGCAGTGGTTGAACAATTTTGCGAACAAAAAATAAACTAATTCCAACAGTTATGAATCCGATAACTAAGATGATCAACAAAATTGTATTCCGAACATTTGAAATAGCGGATTCAATCGCTTCAATGGATTGGCCGACAAACCACATGCCGATAATTTCACCTTGTGCATTTTGAAGCGGTTTATAAACAGTTAAATGTGAAGAACCGACAACTTCTGCGACACCGATATATGTTTCACCATTTAAAACCTTTTTGGAGACAGCCCACTTGCTTGTGTACCAATTGCACGTTTCCCATCGACTTGGACATTTGTAGCAACGCGTGTATCATTTGAAAAAATGGTAGAAACAATATTCATATTAGAGCCCATGTCATCTAAGAAGGGCGTTATGGAGTCCACGTTTACATTCCCTTTGGATAAGGTATCATTTTGTATAGCCCAAGAACCTTCGAAGCGAGCGTCTAAATGTTGATAATTACTTGTTGAAAGGTTTAAAAGGTTTGTTTCGTAAGTTTGCAGCATCGTTTTTTTTATTTGTTAATTGACGCCAATAATGATTCCAATTGCGATTACGGTAATACTACTAATAATGAGCAAGTTGATTTTCGTGTTTATTGAAAATGATTTCATTAGAAAAGTCCCTTCGATTCAATTTAATACATATTATAACAAATTTATAGACCAAAAATATTTAATTTGGAGTTGATTATATGTCTATTGGTGTGCTTTTTTTACACGGATTTTCCGGTGGACCATATGAAGTGCAGCCTTTTGCAGATTATGTACAAGAAAAAACGGGTTGGGTCATGGCGATTCCAACATTATCGGGACATGGTGAGGCAGAGAACCTAGAAATGAAAGGGTATAAGGCACAGCATTGGTTAATGGATGCTGAAATTGCTTACCGCAGATTGGCAAAGCAAGTAGATGAGATTATTATTGTCGGGTTTTCAATGGGGGGCGTCATCGCAATGTATTTGGCAAATCGCTATAAGGTGAAGAAGTTAGTACTATTAAGTGCTGCGGCAAAATATATAAGTCCATCCCAGTTAGTGAAAGATTTCCGTTTAATTGCGACAGATGCAATGCATAAAAAACTGCAAGAAAATGAATTGTTTGCCCGCTATAAATTTAAATTTACAAATGTACCCTTTAGTGCAACCGTTGAATTTATGAAGGTTGTTCAAAAAACAGCTCCATATATAAAGAATATAAAATGCCCAACATTT
>JAVWKG010000185.1:0-3222 GCA_036638655.1 Lysinibacillus sp.
TTACGGACGGGCAGTATATTTATTCAGTAGTCGACAATCAAGTAATGATTACCGACGCCAAAAATATGAAAGTTGTAAAAAAGCTCGTTATGAACAAGGATGTTTATCCGTCGCATTTAATGTTGCATCAAAATACGCTCATCGTAGCCTATTCAGCATATATAGAAACGAGTAAAGAGCCATATTATGATGGGAAATCTGTTGCAAAAGTAGCATTTTACGATGTGAAGGATGCTAAAAATCCAACGCTTATTCGTGAAATTGGTCAAGATGGCTATTTAACAAATTTACGTAAAGTGGGTAACTATCTATATATAGTATCCAATCAAACACCGAATTATTGGATGATGCGTGAAGTAGAGGATATGGATTTACTTCCATATACGTATGATTCAAATGGTGTAGATCAAGCGTTACCATTTGAGAAAATTCGTCTTTTACCAGATAGCAACACGCCAAACTATTTAATCGTCTCGGCAATTGATGTGAGTACCATTGCTTCTGCCAAATTGAATACGGAAAGCTATTTGGGGAATAGTGGGCAACTGTACATGTCGCAAAATGCAATTTACATGGCGTCTATGAATTACAGTCATCTGCCAATGTTACGTAGTGATGTTGAGGCAACTTCGGAAGTTTCGATGCCAGCTGAAGCGAATGAAACAACGATTTATAAAATAAGTGTAGATAAAACAGCGATACGCATGGCAGCACAAGGAAAGGTGAAGGGTTCTGTATTAAATCAGTTTTCAATGGATGAGCATAACGGTTATTTCCGTATTGCGACAACGGAGGGCACTGCATGGGGAACAGCAGCCAATTCTAAAAGCCATCTGTTCATTTTAGATGGCGCATTAAAGCAAGTTGGTGCAATGAATGATTTAGCAAAAGGTGAGCGTATTTATTCAGCTCGCTTCATGGGAGACAAGGTGTATATCGTGACATTTAAAGAAACAGATCCACTATTTGTCATCGATACAAAAAATCCAAAAGCACCAAAAGTATTAGGTGAGTTGAAAATACCTGGATTTAGTAATTACTTGCATCCAATCGGCGAAAATCATTTACTAGGGATTGGGTACGATACAGAGGTGAAGATGGAGCCAGGTTCCAAGGAGCCAATGGTTTTAACTAAAGGCATGAAATTAAGTTTGTTCAATGTAACGGATTTAGCGAATCCAATTGAGCAAGATGCGGTTATTATTGGTGGGCGTGGTACTTACTCGGCCGTGCAGCATGACCATAAGGCACTATATAGAGATGCACGCAACAATTATTACGGCTTCCCAATTACAATTTATGAGCAAGGCGAGGATGCAAACCGTTTGACTTATAAAGGTACGGGCGCACAAATTTACAAAATCACGACAGAGGGAATTGAGTTGGCAGGAGATTTAATGGAGCCAGCAAGACCGGGTGAGCAATACGAAGATTCATACAATGTTATTCAACGAATTTTATATACAGGGGATACATTGTATACGGTTTCTCCTACCAAAATTTCAAGCTACGAAATGAACACATTTAAAAAACAACAAATGATTGGTTTTTAAGGTGCACGAGCTACTTCTTGTACCGGTGTAAAATGAAAAATTCCGCTTTTGATGACACGCATCAGAAGCGGAATTTTTAATAGGTATCATAAATATGTGAAACTTACTTTATTCATGGTAATGCAACATTTCTGAAACAGTAATAAATTCATAGCCCTCACTTTGTAAGTAGGCAAGGACAGACTCTAATCCATCTGCTGTGGATTGATGGATATCATGCATTAAAATAATTGAATTATTGTGCATTGATTTTTGGATGATTGGCAGCAAACTGGTTGCGCTACGGTGCTTCCAATCGAGCGTATCAATCGTCCAATTCACAGATGTTATTGGAAGCATTGTTCTAACCGCATCATTAATCGCACCATAAGGCGGACGGAAAACGGTAGAGTTCTGGCCGATCGCGTTAAAAATGGCTTGCTCTGTTGATTCAAATTCCTTTGTAACCTCAGCTGCTGAGAGCTTTGTTAAGACAGGGTGACTCCATGAATGGTTGCCAATTTCATGACCAGCATCACGAATTTCCGCTACTAGACTAGGATAATACTGCACGCGGCTGCCAAGCATAAAGAACGTCCCCTTTGCATCATACTTTTCGAGTAAAGTTAAAATTTGCTTCGTTACTTTTGGATGTGGACCATCATCAAATGTTAAAGCGACATGTTTCTTTGTAGGATCTAAATCCACCTTTGGAATAATCGTTTCGTCTGCCTCCATGGCAATTTGGAAGTCAGAAGCGAGTAACGGATTAATGAAGGATAGCGACATTTCGAAAGTTGGTGCACCTGCAGAAGGGTCCGCTATTTCACCTTCATCAAAATAAATTATTAGCGATTCGTCTTTTAATGCAAAACGGGTGAATGATGACCATTCAGGCTTCGTTGCAAGCATTAGTTTATCTTGTGAAATTTTGCCTTCAAGTTTTGGATTTTTTAAAATTTCTGATTGAATATGTGATGCAAATGTTTCTAAGCTCTTTAAATCGTCATTTAATAATGTGCGCATATCGAAAACTGTACCTGTTTCATTGTCGATTAAAAACGTTTTCACTTTTGTATGGTGCTCAAGATCATTTAATGTCATTTTATCCGTTAAAACAAATGAATAATAGTGTTCATATTGATAAGTATCGAGGCGAATATTAAGCTCACCTGTATGTTCTTTTACATCCTTTTGAAGTCGCATCATGCTTATGTAATATTTTTTAGAATCATCGATATAAGTAGTAATAGCCTCATTTAATGTGTCGAAATTGGTCGATGGGTATTGAATAGCAAATGGCATTTTTTCATCGTTGGAAATGTCTGTAATAATTTTTACGCCAGGAAATGTAGACTCCTCCTCGGAAATATCAGAAGTAATTTCATTTGGAGCTGCATTTTGGCTCTTTTGAAATATGGATTTTTCATTTAAATTCGTTAGAAAAACTATGGCTCCCCCTAATATAGCAATGGCTCCGATTAGTAGGAGGTCGATCCAAGGACCACGTTTTTTTCTGAATGTGTTTTTCATGTTGTATACGCCCCTTTCTTTGAAAAACATCCAAAAAATTGCAAGTAAAAAGGTTGTCATTTTTACTTTGCTTCAAGTAATATGAGCTAAGAAGTTGAAGGAGGTTCCCTACACAATGAATTTTGAACAGAATGAAATGGCGATAGATTGTTTTTTA
>JAVWKG010000186.1:0-3152 GCA_036638655.1 Lysinibacillus sp.
TTCTTGCTTGTTTAGTTTTCAAGGTTCATGTTTTGTTTGCGTCACTCGTTAGCGACTTAATTATTATATCAAGATAACTTGATGATGTCAACAACTTTTTTTAAGTTGTTTTTTAAGTTTCGTTCGCGTCTTGCTTGACGACTTATATTATTATAAGCGCTACTCTCATAAAAGTCAACAACTATTTTAATCACTATTAAAACGTTTTGTACAACTTGTTGAGGCAACGTTGATAACTATACGCTCTTTATCGTCCCCTGTCAATTAGAAATACTGTTTTTTTATAGAAAAAAGGAACCCTTCATATGGCTCCTCCTATAAAAGCTATTTTATTTCGATTGTAGCTGTACTTCTTCTTCTTTACGAAGCTTTCTTCTATCTGCTCTTTTTTTAAGATCCGCTTCTGATTTCGCATTATACTTAGGTAAAATCAAGAGTTGATACATATTCACCGCAATAATCGGGAATAACAACAACGCTATATACGCATCTCCACCCTCTGAAGATTGAATCCATAGACCAATTAGCCACTCTAATGTACTGACTACGATCATAAAGAATAACGCTGAAATGAATACATGCTTCTTCCCAGTTAATTTCACTTTCAAAAACGCTGTAATTACCGCTGCTATTAATAGTATTGCCAGCAACCCTAAATAAAAACCCCAATCTCCTAACGTACTCGCATGAGGTTTGAATCTAAATAGTATTAGATCTACTATTGTAATGACAATTAGTAACAACTGCACCCAATTCCATAAAGTTAAGGATCTGAACAAATTCACACCGATTTGATGAACTGTTAAATACGCAAAGTATCCCGTCTGTGCAACTACACTCATCGTAAAGCCTAATACAACGAACCAAAGAAACGCTGCACCTAACTCTCCCCACTCACCCGCTTCATAATATGTACGATAAAAATCATCCCAACGAATAAATAAACTAACAAGCCCTGTAATCACTCCACCGATCAATAAAGAATTAATAAAAAACCTCATCCAGTTACGAATTGTCATGATGTCCTCCCGCCTCGTATTTAGTTATTTCTACCATTATACTATTTTTTTCCTTTATAGACTAAAAAAAGAAGATGTTTCGCGTGGAATTTGCGAAACACCTTCTATATAGAAGAAACTTACTTCTCTTCGTTTAATTGATCGATTACTCTTTGTGCCATTTCAATATATAACTGACCAGTTGAATGGTTACGTGCATATACTGATGGTGCAAAGTCTTCTTCAATAATATCCGGTTGACCTAGTGGAATTTGACCAAGTAAATCTGTACGTAATTCTTCAGCTAACTTAGGTCCGCCACCTTGTCCGAATACATATTCCTTTTTGCCAGAAACATCTGACTGGAACCAAGACATATTTTCTACTACACCTAGAATATGGTGATCTGTCTTAATTGCCATTGCACCAGCACGAGCCGCTACGAAAGCTGCTGTTGGGTGAGGTGTTGTAACAACAATCTCATTTGATTCAGGTAACATTTGGTGGATATCTAAAGCAACATCCCCTGTACCTGGTGGTAAGTCTAATAGAAGATAGTCTAACTCTCCCCACTCTACATCGCGGAAGAATTGATCTAACACTTTACCAAGCATTGGGCCACGCCATACAACTGGTGCGTTGTTTTCTACGAAGAATCCCATAGAAATCATTTTTACGCCAAAACGCTCAACAGGGAAAATGCGGTCATTCTCCACTACAGGCATTGTTTGAACACCCATCATATCTGGAACACTGAAACCATAAATATCAGCATCGATTAAACCAACTTTTTTCCCAAGACGAGAAAGCGCTACTGCTAAGTTGACAGATACAGTCGATTTACCAACTCCACCTTTACCAGATGCAATCGAGATGAATTTCGTGTTATTTAAAGGAGAAAGCATATCTTGCGCTTCTGCAGGAGTTGCTTCTCCACGGAAGTTTTCTAATACAGATGAATCTAATTCAGAAAAACGAATACCTACAGACTTAGCGCCTGCACCTTTTAATGCATTAACGATTTCCATTTGAAGATTAAGTTGTTCGGGCGTACCTGTTTTTGCTACTGCAATTTTTACACTAACATGTTCTTTTTCTTCTTTAATTGAAACTTCAGTAATACCTTCAGTTTCAGCTAATGTTTTATGTAAAAAAGGATCATTTAAAGCTCCTACTAATTCACGAACTTGTTGTTCATTAATCACTTATAACACTCCTTATTTATATCAATATCAATTGTTAGTATAACATAATCATTCTAAAAACTATTCATATTTTGCCCCGTTCACATTTCATGACAGTTTCATTAATTTTATCCATTTTATGTTTCTACTCGACTTTTAAGTGCTATCATTTAATATACACTTATACGTTAGAGAGGTTAATACACATGTCCATTCATGCACCACGTATTTATATTTTTGATAATGTCAAAGCGCTTTTGATTATGTTAGTCGTTCTTGGCCATGCTGCAGACTATTATACAGCCGATTCAAAGGCAATGAGAATTTTTTTCTTCTATATATACTTATTTCATATGCCTTTATTTATTTTCCTAGCTGGATTATTTAGCAAATCTACAATTATGAAGAATCCATTTCGTTTGGAAAAGGTCGCCTACTTTATCACGCTCTATATTCTTCTCGAATTCTTGTTCTATCTCATGCTCAATGTTTGGATGGGACGAGATAATCATGAATTCAATTTATTTGAAACTGATGGCGTACCATGGTTCATGCTCGCTATGGCTGCTTGGTTATGTATCGGACGTTTGATTCGTACTATTCCTGCTCGAATTACATTACCTACTTCGATATTGCTAGCTGTTTTAGTCGGTTACACAAATATAGGTGATATTTTGGTATTATCGCGAATCATCGTTTTTTTACCTTTCTTTTTACTAGGCTATTATATGAAGCCTCAAGCTCTCGTCGATATTTTGCACTCCAAATTGTTGAAGTTCGCGTCCGTTCTGTTACTGCTCCTTGCCGGGTATTATATCGCCACTTCAATCGATACATTATATGATGCGAGAAATCTTTTGAGCGGGCGAAATCCATATGATAAGGTAGCCATTGATTTAGGTATACCTTTTGATGGAGCTATATTGAGGTTAATTATTATGGGCGCCACAATCAGTTTATCGATTGCTGT
>JAVWKG010000187.1:0-3058 GCA_036638655.1 Lysinibacillus sp.
TACTTTCTCATACAGATTTTCATATTGTTCTACAATTTTAGAAGAATGGAATTTCTCCTCTACCGAGCGCATTGCAGCCTCACGGAAATTTTGAAGCTTTTGTTCATCACGTAATAACTCGACAGCATGATGAGCTACTGCATCTGTATCGCCAAGCTCAACTAAGTAGCCATCAACACCGTGAGCAATCACTTCCGGAATACCGCCCACTGCCGTACCGATACACGGAACACCACAAGCCATCGCCTCTAAAATGACAAGGCCAAATGACTCTTGCTTAGACAATAATAATTTCAAATCACTAATGGCATAAAGTTCCGCTAAGCTTTCTTGCTTCCCTAAAAATAAAATATCTTCCCTATACGCACTGTCCTTCACTTGCTCCATCACACGGTGCTTTTCCGGTCCATCACCAACAAGTAATAATTTCGCAGGTACCTGTGCACGTGTTTTCATAAAGGCATCAATGATATCTGGCAAATTTTTAATTTGACGGAAATTAGAAACATGAATAATCACTTTCTCATCTTCTCGGATACCGAACTGTTCTTTTAAATTTCCAGGATCGATTTGTCGATATTCACGTTCGTCTACAAAATTATAAATCGTTTCAATAGGCTTATTTGTATCTATCAAATTATACGTTTGCTCCATTAACGCATCGGATACTGTCGTAACAGCGTCTGATTTCTCAATGCCATATTTAATAGCCTGTGCGAGTGTAGAATCTTGCCCTAGCACCGAAATATCCGTTCCATGTAGCGTCGTCACTATGCCAACCTCTTGTCCACTCATATCACGAGCTAACACAGCACAAACTGCATGTGGAATCGCATAATGTACGTGTAAAACATCAAGCCCTTCATCTTTAATGACATCCGCCATTTTACTTGCAAGTGCAATATCATACGGCGGATACTGGAATACGGAATAATTATTCACTTCAACTTCATGGAAAAAGACCGTTGGATACATCTTATTTAATCGAAATGGTACGCTTGAGCTGATAAAATGTATTTCATGTCCTCTCTCTGCTAACATTTTCCCTAACTCTGTAGCAATAACACCGGAACCTCCCACTGTAGGATAACAAGTAATACCTATCTTTAATTTTCTCATGCGTTCTTCATCTCCTCTTTAGTTACGTCCCTCTTGAATAAGTCTCCAATCAACAAATCCTTCTTGTAACCCTTTTAATAAGATTTCTGCTGTACCCATATTCGTTGCAAGTGGCACTTGATAGACATCACATAGACGCATAAGTGCCGTCACATCCGGCTCATGCGGCTGTGCTGTCAATGGATCACGGAAAAAAATCACCATATCCATTTCATTATTGGCAATCATTGCACCGATTTGTTGGTCACCACCAAGTGGACCCGAACAAAATCTAACAACAGGCAAACTTGTTGCGTCAATTACGCGTTGCCCTGTTGTACCTGTTGCATATAAAGTATGTTCACTTAAAATATCACTATATGCAGTTGCAAACTGCACTAAACTATCTTTTTTCTTGTCGTGTGCAATTAATGCGATTTTCATATTGCTCATTCCTAACTTCATCAAATTCTACTACAGAAGCCTGTTAAATGATGTTCTCCAAGCCATATACTAATTGGTCCATATTAAGTACTTCCTCAACGCAAAATACTACGCCAGACATAAATGAAGCACGGTTTAAAGAGTCGTGTCGTATTGTCAACAGCTGACCTTCTCCACCAAACAATACTTGCTGATGCGCCACTAAACCAGGTAAACGAACTGAATGAATACGCATACCGTCAAATTCGGCACCACGCGCACCTGGCATCGTCTCTTTTTCTTCAATATGTCCTTGCGTTTTTGAAGTACGGGCTTCTTGAATCATTTGTGCTGTTTTCACACCTGTGCCTGAAGGTGCATCCAACTTTTGATCATGGTGCATTTCAATAATTTCAACATCTGGTAAATATTTTGCAGCTTCCTTCGCAAATTTCATCATTAAAATTGCACCGATCGCAAAGTTTGGTGCGATAATACAGCCAAGCTCTTTTTCTTTTGCTAGAAATGTTAATTCCTCTAGTTGCTTATCTGTAAAACCCGTAGTACCAATTACAGGTCGAACATTCAATGTTAACGCCTCTTTTGTATGTTGATAGACAGAATGCGGGCTCGTTAAGTCGATTAATACATCCGGCTCCGTTTCTTCCACAAGTGCTTGCATATCCGTAAAAATAGGTACTCTGTAAGTATCTGGGAAAATATCTAAATCAGCAAGTGTTACGCCCACTTCTTTGTAATCAAGTGCCGCCACTAGTTCCATTTTGTCATTTTTCATAACAGTATGTACAGCTTCAGCCCCCATTTTTCCTCTTGGTCCTGCAATTGCTACTCGAATTGTCATTATACTTCATCCTTTCTAGTCCAGCGATCTTTGTCTCTCGTTTCAAATTTATGTATAACGCGAAGAAGCGCATCATCTAATTGAATACCTTGTGCATTGGCGAAGCAAACTAATACAAAGAAAAAGTCACCTAGCTCCTCTTCAATACTATTCGTCTCTTCTGTCGTCTTTTTCTTTTTTTGTCCGTACACATCCTGCACTTCTCGGGATAGCTCTCCAAGCTCTTCCGTTAAGCGCGCCAGCAGTTCAAATGGTGGGAAATATCCTTCTTTAAACTGTCCAATATAATCATCAACGCGCTTTTGTAAATCAGTCATCGTCACTTTTTCTTGCAAGTTCATCACACTCCTATCACCATCGTATAAAATTTGACCCTCAGTTGTCAAAAACAATAAAATAAAAGACAATCATAGATATAATCTATTTTATCAGATATTTCTATCTATTATGAAGGAGGTACTATGCTAAAACAGTTAAAATTACGTAATGTCTTAGCCATTATACTTGGTGCAGCCATCATGAGTTTTGGTTTTGTGCATTTTAATATGCAACATCAGCTAGGTGAAGGTGGATTTAGCGGAATCACTTTAATTTTTTATTTTACACTTGAGTGGGATCCCGCATTATTAAATATCTTGCTCAACATTCCAATGTTTATTATTGGCTGGCGCTTAC
>JAVWKG010000188.1:0-2967 GCA_036638655.1 Lysinibacillus sp.
AAGCATTAATCCATTAAACTACACGAATATGATGAACTTATGGTGGTTGTTTGCCATTTCAGCAATCTTATTTATCATTACTGTGCTACTTCTATGGATGAAGAAAAATTACGGTTTGGCAGTGGGCTTGCTCATTGCGCAATTTGCCTTCGCATTCTTTGCTTACGGTATTGCACAATATCCGTATCTGTTGTATCCGTATTTAACAATTTACGATAGCTTTACAAGTACACAGATGGCGATTGCATTGATTGTAGTATTTATACTTGGACTTTGTTTACTCATCCCGTCACTGTATTTGTTATTGAAACTGTTTTTATTTAATAAAGATTATGTGACAGGCGAAAAGAATAATCACGCATAGGAGGTTTGTTAAATGACTAATTTTCTTATATTTTATGCACCGTTTATTGTAGTGATTTTAGGTGTTGCCATTGTATTCTGGTGGTCACCGAGAGACGCATATGCAACGAAAAAAGACTATGTTGAGGAAGACAAATAAAGAAAAGGACTATCCAGTAGAAGTCAGATTAAATGACTTTCAGGGTAGTCCGTTTTTTTGAAAGGTAAAGTATAAGTTTCTGGTGATGTCTAAGGATTTACATGAGGTATTATTTTGCGCGACAGGGCTGTAGAACCGCTGATAGAATGAGGAAAAGCGCTGATAGGACTGTAAAAAATAATTTATAGTGTAATCAATTATCACTAAAGGAGCGGAGGCATGCTACAATAGAAGAATTGAAATGGAGGATTTACGTATGTCAGCACCCGTAAAAAAGAATGATCGACTAACAGTTTATATAGAAGATTTAACACATGATGGCAATGGCGTCGCGAAAGTCGATGGCTATCCGTTATTTATTCAAGGCGCGCTTCCAGATGAAACAGCAGAAGTGCATGTTTTAAAAACATTAAAAAACTACGGCTTTGCCAAAATGATAGACATTATTAAGCCATCACCAGACCGCGTAGCAGCACCTTGCGAGTATTTCTCACAATGTGGCGGTTGTCAATTACAGCATCTGTCTTACGAAGGACAGCTAAAATGGAAAGAAAACATGGTGCGCAATGTCATGCAGCGTATCGGCAAAATCGACGCGCCTGTATTACCGGTAAAAGGGATGGAAGAGCCTTGGCAGTACCGAAATAAAGCGCAAATTCCATTTTCGACAAACGAAGAAGGACAAGCAATTGCCGGCTTCTACAAAACGAAATCCCATACAATTGTCGATATGGAACGCTGCCTCATCCAAACGGGAGAAGCGGACGCCATTCTTGCTGATTTGAAAAAGGAATTAGCATCAATTGGTATTCGCACTTATAATGAACAATCACATGAAGGAGCGCTACGCCACGTAGTTGTTCGAAAAGCACGTGCGACAGATGAAGTCATGGTCGTACTCGTAACGAAAAAGAAAAAATTCCCGCAAGCAGAGGCAGCTGTTGCGACAATTCAAAAGTTAATACCGAATGTCACATCCATTATGCAAAACATTAATTGCGATAAAACAAACGTCATCTTTGGCGAAGAAACATTGAAGCTATGGGGCAAGGATGTCATCATCGATACAATCGGTGACGTACGCTTTGAAATTTCAGCGCGTTCATTTTATCAAGTGAACCCACTGCAAACAGAAGTGCTGTACCAACAAGCATTAGACTACGCAGATTTACAAGGGCATGAACGTGTCATTGATGCATATTGCGGGATTGGTTCGATTTCATTATTTCTAGCACAAAAGGCAAAGGCGGTTATGGGCGTTGAAATCGTGCCACAAGCAATAGAAGACGCAAAACGCAACGCCGAACTAAACGGTATTACAAACACATACTTCGAGGCAGGTCCAGCAGAAGAAGTCATTCCACGCTGGTACGCAGAAGGTAAAGAAGCGGATGTACTAGTGGTCGACCCACCACGAAAAGGCTGTGACGAGGCACTACTGACAACAATATTAGAGCAACGTCCGAAGCGTGTTGTCTACGTATCATGTAACCCAGGCACACTTGCCAGAGATCTTAGGATTTTAGAAGATGGCGGCTATAAAACACAGGAAGTACAGCCTGTGGATATGTTCCCGCATACGACGCATTGTGAAGCGGTTGCGTGGCTTGAACTAGCTGATGTAACCGAGCAATAAAGTCGTGCAAGTGAAAATAAAGTGGTTCAAAAATGAGGGGAAAGTGTTGGTAAGTGCTTGAAGAGAGCCTGGAAAAGACCTTCGAACTTCTAGCAAGAGAATAGGAATAAAGTAGTGGGGAGGCTTCGGCTTCTCCTTTTTTTGTTGTGCCAGGAATGGGGAAAGTCTTGATATGATTGGTTTGGGGAATGCTTGAGAAGTGTGCTCGTTGTGCAGGACTTTATTTTAATTTGAAATAAAGTTCTGTTTTTATGTTTAAGAGAAAACTTCGGAAAAACGCCGTTTTGTGCACAACTTAATTCTAACTGCCAATGGTTGAATGCGGGTTTAGGGCTTGGGGAGGAGCAAGAGTTTATTCTTGTTGGACAAGAATAAGGTAGAGTGGATTATAACCCCTCAACCATGGCAAACGTATAATAAATCTCGATACCTTTATCCTCTTTGACTTCAATCTTTTCGATAAAGCATACGAGTATCTCAGTAGTTAAGGTATCGAACGTCACTGCCTTTTCTAACTGTCCTTTGATGGCTGAAAGTCTACTCACTGAGTGGCTTTCGTCCATCCTTTTTTTGAGTTCGCTTTTTTCAGTTTCTAAGTGTTGTGCCTGTTCCTATGCCTTGCATAAGCGTTACAGAGGTATCCTAATCGTTCTGGGCGGGGGATTAGTTGCGATTAATTTTATAAGGGTAAGAGGGAAGAATTATAGTTTTATAGAAATAGGTCGATGTGTTTGGTAAAATATTCATGAGTGCAGCTTGACAGTAATATGATATGGACGGTGTTGTTATGGGTATTTGGAGACTTTTTCATAGTCGTGTTTCTAAAAAG
>JAVWKG010000189.1:0-2965 GCA_036638655.1 Lysinibacillus sp.
TTCCTACTTCATTTGCGAACTCTTGCATCGTTTCATATTTTTTCTGAAGATTCTTTGCTTTATCAGCAAATTCCTCTGCCTTAAAAGTAATGACACCATCCGTATCTTTACTTTTAATATCACCATCTGCATCCATTATAATCTTCTCAGCTTTATTGTAAAGTTTAGCGATGCCAGGTTTTCCCACGATGTAATCGATTGCTTCATCCATCTTCTTCCACTTACTTTTCTCGTAATAAACATCCATTTCACTATACCTCCAAACAATCGATAATCTTATGGCTCTAAGAAACGCGCATTCGTGGGATCATAGCTCGCCATGATCCCTACCTGTAATAATTGAATATCAAGATAGTAAGAATTACCTTTTCTCCAAATTCTAAAATCCAAATAATTAAATTTCAACTAAAATTTGGTTCTTAAAGAATATATAGTGTTATTTTACTATTAAGTGTTTCTTTTACTTCAAGTAGCTTTAAGAAATCGAGTAGGCGCAAGAATAAATTCATGCGCCTACTCGATTTTATGTACTTATAATGCGTGACCAGAGCCACCATCAATATTTACTGCTGTTCCTGTTACATAGCTAGCTGCATCTGACACTAAGAAAGTGATGACATTCGCCGCTTCCTCTGTGTCCCCTATTCTTCCCAATGGGATACTTTGCCCGATCTTTTGAGAATATGCCGCCCAAGTTAACTCTGGAGCTTCAGCCTGCCATTTTTTCTCGATTTGGTCGCTTCGAATCAGCCCGATACATACTGAATTTACACGAATATTACCTTCACCTAGGTCCTTACTCATCGCTTTTGTTAACGCAAGTCCAGCTGCTCGGCTCACGGTTGTCGGTAGCGAGCTTGCCGGCGGTGTTTTAGCCATAACAGCTGTCACATTGACGATTGCTCCTCCTCCGACTTCACGCATATGAGGTGCCGCATATTTTGAGCAGTGAATTGCTCCAAATACTTTTAAATCTAAATCAGCTTGCCATAATTCACTGCTTACTGATTCAAATGGATTAGCCGATGCAGTACCCGCATTATTTACTAAAATATCAAGTCGACCATATTGCTTAACAGTACGTTCAATCAATTGTTTGCAGTCATCTTCCTTCATTATATCAGTCGGAACAGTGAGTACATCTTCACCTGTTTCCTTTTTAATACATGCTGCTGCAACTTGTAGCTGTTTTTCCCCACGGGCGCAAAGCACTACTTTCGCTCCCTCTTTGACAAGTTGCATCGCTGTATAATAACCAATCCCCTTGCTCGAACCTGTAATAATTGCTACTTTACCTTGTAAACCTAACTCCATCCATCTCACCCCTGTTATTTATTCCATATCTACTAGTCTAGTATATACATTATTTGGTTTTGTTACGAATTTTCGCTACTACAAAAGCCACGATAATAATAAAAATGGCAACTATTAATGGAAATAAGATAGAAAAGATAGATAATGTAAATGCACAAGAATTTTCTATAACTGATACGGACGGGCTCGTTGTCTTCACAGCACTCTTGGTTGAATTACTACGCATAGCCGTCGTTGTTAATTGCGAAGCTGCTGCTGCGCCACCCCCTGTTATGATGGATAGACCCCACGCTAATAAAGGTGATTCATCTACTCCTATTATTGAAACAGTTAATAATGTGCCTGCTCCTAATGCTAAAGGTGCGGCCAATGCCTTGATGAATTTGTCTATCACTGGAATATAGTAACAAATAACTTCTACTATATTTGCAATGATAAAAGCAATAAGCGCCGGCGTACTCCCAAGCCACTCAAATCCTTCGCTTAACTGCAAGATATTTAATTTACTCATAATACTTGCAACAAGTAATGGTGTAAAAACACGAAAACCTGCTGAAATACTCAATCCTATGCCTATTAAGACAGCGAACAGTAATTCCATCTATAACACCTCTCTTACTTAAATGAATTCATTATTTCAATATTATATTCACTTAAGTAAAAAGATTGCATGAGATGTAAAATGACTACAAAGCAAAATTGCTCTGTAGTCATTTATAGTTACCTATTATTTTTTTGTAATAATATGAATTGGATTACCAAGTAAAACTTCAGCAGCTTCCATAGTAATTTCACCTAATGTTGGGTGGGCATGGATTGTCAGCGCGATATCTTCAGCAGTCATGCCGCCTTCGATAGCTAAAGCCATTTCAGAAATCATATCTGATGCACCAGCACCTACGATTTGGGCACCAAGTAATAGACCGTCTTCTTTACGAGCTATTAATTTCACAAAGCCTTCTGTTTCGTTAAGTGCTAAAGCACGACCATTTGCAGCATATGGGAATTTTGCAGCTGTATATTCGATTCCCTCTGCTTTTGCTTGGTCTTCATTGTAACCAACTGTCGCCATTTCTGGATCTGTAAAGCATACAGCAGGAATAGCTAAATAATCAACGATCGATTTTTCCCCAGCAATTGCTTCAGCAGCTACTTTACCTTCGTAAGACGCTTTGTGAGCAAGCTGTAAGCCAGCAACGATATCACCAATTGCATAGATGTTTGGAATATTTGTACGACATTGCTTATCTACATTAATAAGTCCACGTTCACCAAATTCAACACCGATTTCAGCAAGACCCATTTCATCTGTATTCGGACGACGACCTACAGTTACTAATACGTAATCAGCTTCAACTTTTTTCTCTTCTCCGCCAACTTCATACGTAACAACTACGCCGTTTTCTGTTTCTTCAACACCTTTAGCAGATGCGTTTACTTCAATAGCAACGCCTTTCTTTTTAAGGCCTTTTTTCACGATTTGTGTCATTTGTTTTTCAAAGCCAGCTAAAATGTCTTTGCCACCTTCGATAATAGTTACTTCAGAACCTAGGTTTGCATAAGCAGTACCTAGTTCAGTACCGATGTAACCGCCACCAATAACGACTAATTTACCTGGAACCTCTTGTAAAGCAAGTGCACCCGTAGAGCT
>JAVWKG010000190.1:0-2564 GCA_036638655.1 Lysinibacillus sp.
CATTTGGAATGACAAATTGACGATAACCCGCTTCATCCGCAATGCCCTTTAAAATCCCTTTTTCAGCATCCGTTGTCACAATAATACGCTCCGTTGCCTTCTCACCATAGCGCTCTTCCATATAAAGACGCATCGTACGGAAAGCAAGAGCCGGCTCCATCGTACCACCCGACTTCGAAATAACATTGACATACACTTGCTTCGAATCTAAATACGCCAGCAACTCTTTAATATACGCCCCACTCATATTAAGACCAACATAAACAACCTCAATACCGCTCTTAGCTAAACCAAAATAAGGCATCAATGCTTCTTGTATCGCACGCGCACCTAAAAAAGATCCACCAACCCCAACAACAACAAGCACATCCGCACAAGCACGAACCTCACTTGCCACACGCTCAATAGAAGCAAGCAGTACATTCTGTTCTTGTAACGGCAAATCCATCCAACCTGATAACTCATATCGTGGCAACGCTTCATGAATTGCCTGCACACGTTCTTTATATTTTAAAATATCACTATCAACTAGCGAACAATTTAGTAATGTTGTTTTTACGGTTTCTATTAGCACTATAAATCCCTCTTTTATAAGATGAAATTTGATAAATCTATTATGACATATAGAAAAAGGAAAAACCAACTCGAACATGTCGAGTTGGTTTGTTATTTCATCTTAACCCCTTCAGACTTTAATACACTAAAGAATGTCATCCAGATAATTTTCAAGTCAAAGCCTATGCCGCAATTTTCAACATAATGAAGATCATAACGAACCTTTTCCTCATCAGAGATAAAATCACGTCCCATCACTTGAGCATAGCCTGTTAATCCAGGTCTTATAGCATTGACATTTACTTTATCACGCATAGCGATCAGCTCGTACTGATTATAAAGTGCTGGTCTAGGTCCCACCACTGCCATATCTCCTCTGAAAATATTGAACAGCTGTGGCAATTCATCTAGGCTCGTTTTGCGTATAAATTTTCCAACCTTTGTTATGTAAACACTTGGATCGCCTAATGCTTCGGTGGAGACATTGGGTGTTTCCGTGTACATCGAACGAAACTTATAAATCTCGAACAATTCTCCATTCAAACCGACACGCTGTTGCTTGAAAAGAACGGGCCCTTTCGAGTCAACCTTAATCCAAATTGCAACTACTAACATAGGAATTGCAAAAATAATAATTGCTATAAAAGAAAGAAAAAAATCTATCACACGCTTCATTTCGTTTCCTCCTGCCACTGCTTCTCCGTGCGTTCAATCGCTTCTGCTAAATTGAATTTTTGGTACGAATTATTCGTGTACTGCGAAATATTATGCGCATAAGTCAAATTCCCAAAAACTTTATTAATAAGCGAAACGTTAGAAAATGTTTTATTGAGTATGGCTCCACCCATCTTACTCAAAAAAATCGAGCGGTTATTTTGCTTGGAAATGGCAGACACCATGCGCGTAGTATTAATAAAAGCCCCATCTTGAGGGTGGAAAATACCAGCATCTTTATTTTTTATTAATTGATTCATAAATTCACATAAATGATCAATAAATAACATGCTACGCTCATTTTGAACATAAGGAAAAATCGGTGTTTTCTTCGCTAATTTTCGTAGTAATGCATAATTCCCCGGGCAATTCGGTCCATAAATCATCGGCGGCCGAACAATAGATACCGTAAATTGCGCATCTTGCATCGCTTGCAATGCTTGTTCCGCAGCTAATTTAGATTTTCCATAAAAAGTTGTTGGCTGCAACGAGCTCTGTTGATTGATTTCTCCTCGTTCTTGTCCATACACAGCCATCGTACTCAGGAAAATAAAGTGCTTTACCCCTTGATTTTTAGCTTTTTCAGCAATTTCAATCGTTAAATCTGTATTCACCTTAAAATAATCCGATTCTTGGTATTGGCTTTCCTTCTTATGAACTAACGCGGCTGTATGAATGCAAACGTCATACCCATCAAAATCAATGTCCTGTATACCTTGGCGTACACTAACTGCTGTTGCTTCCACAATTCTCGAGTTATTATTGAATGCCGTTACTAAATTTTTTGCTACATAACTATTTTTTCCGATTATTATTACATTCATAACTTACTCCTTACTACATATTCCAGCGGTCGAATAGCCCCTCTTGTCCAACACTGTCAAACTATTACTTATCCACTCTGCTATGCAGAACATTTTTATACCATTTCCACGAGTCATAACACATATCCAGTAAATCATACTGTGCATTCCAATCTAGCAATATTTTAGCTTTAGAAACATCTGCAATACTTGCCACAATATCCCCTTCTCGGCGTGCAACAATTGTGTGTGGAACTTTCACGTTATTAACATCCTCAAATGTACGAATCAAATCAAAAACAGAATAACCTATTCCCGTACCAAGATTAAACGCCTCGCAGCCTTCATGTGTTGCCATATAATTGAGCGCCTTCACATGTCCCTTCGCTAAATCCATCACATGAATGAAATCTCGAATACAGCTACCATCCTCCGTGTCATAATCTCCACCAAATACTTGCAATGCAGACGTTTCTTCACTTGCTACTTTTA
>JAVWKG010000190.1:2574-2808 GCA_036638655.1 Lysinibacillus sp.
TGGCATTTCGCCTAACAAGCCACTTTTATGCGCGCCAATCGGATTAAAATAACGCATAAGCGCAATGCTCCAGCCAGTTTGTGCTGCGACAATATCCTGTAAAATTTCCTCGAGCATTAATTTTGTACGCCCGTATGGATTCGGTGCATGAAGCGATAAATCTTCCTTTAGTGGCGGTGTATGCAAATCGCCATAAACCGTTGCAGAAGAACTAAAGACTAATTTTTTCACATC
>JAVWKG010000191.1:0-2770 GCA_036638655.1 Lysinibacillus sp.
CAAACCCCGGCTGAATCAAGTTAAGCCCCGGCGGATGTCACAGATTTTTTAGGGGAGTTTTTCGAGCGAGCTCGAAAAAAATCTGGACGCAATTACGCCGAGGCGTAATTGATGAGATTCAAAATAAAGGGGACGTTTTGCAAGGAGGTGTACATAGATGCAATTAACGTCCGGGCAAAAGAAAAACAACACACAAAATAAAAAAGGAGGTTTTTATATGTTTAACAAATTCAAGCATATTAAAAACGAAAAAGGTTTAACACTTATTGAGCTTTTAGCAGTAATCGTAATTTTAGCGATTATCGCAGCAATTGCTATTCCAGCGATTGGGAATATTATTGAGAACTCACGATACAATGCAGCAAAATCAGATGCAATTAATGTTCTAAGCGCAGCGAATATTTACTTTACAGATAATGGAGATAAGACTGAAGTAACTGTAGAGGATTTGAAAAAAGATGGCTATTTAGAATCGGAAGGGAAGGTAGAAAAAGAAGCTAAGATTAAAAAAGCAACTGACGGTAATGGAAATACAATAGATACAGCAATTACTTATTCTGGAAGTAAAAAATTAACGTTAACAGCTGCTACTGTTAAAATGATATCTGAGGATAAACAAAAAGGAAGCGGCGAAGGACCTACAATATCTGCTAAATAACCATAATACTAATCAATCCTTCAAAGAACACCCAACCCACTCAGGCTTGGGTGTTCCATTGAGTGATTAATTCGCCGAAATAATCGGCATAGTAGGTAATTTACGATCTCGATTCAACGAACATTACGATCGGAACGCATATAAAAGGAGGCCCAAACATGTTTAAACTGGGTACTAAAACGACTATTTCGATTTCATTAAATGATTATGTTTTGCGTGCGCTTGTTAAAAAGGGGCCAAATGTAGCGCAGTGGCAAGTGCATGAAATTCCACTTCCAAAAGGAATGATTGTAGATGCGATTATTTCAGATGAAGTCGCATTATTTGGGCTGTTAAAGGAAAATACGGCCAAATTGCACGGGAAAAAGCAAAACGTTCGATTATTCGTACCGGATGCGTCTGTTTTACTAAAAACATTTGAGCACCCGCATGATATCGAAAGTAGAAAATTAAAGGAATTTGTCGAGATGGAAATTGGTCAATCGATTCATTTACCGTTCCAGGAGCCGCTCATAGATGTATATGATCATATACCAGGGGACGGGGTGGCGACATTATTTGCTGCATCATCCGAGGAAGTACATAAAATGATTAACTTAGCGTTAGATTTAAAAATGGTACCAGAAGCAGTCGATATTCGTGCGCTTTGCAATTTGCGTATTCTAAAGGAATTAAAGAAAATTTCAGACCATAAAACGTATTTAATTGCCGATTGGTCCATTAATGAGCTTTCGATTTGTATTTATTCAGACGGGCAAGTGGAGTTTTTACGTTTCCAAACGATTAATACCGACATGGCAAAATGGCAGGCGACGACAAATGCTGATAGTGAGATCACGTTTTCTTATAGCGGTGACATCCAAGATTATCGCATGCACGTAACCGACCAAGTGCTAGAGCTTGAGCGTATGATGAATTTCTTCAAGTTCTCCTTACATAAGGGCGAAAAATCAGTGGAAGAAATGATCTTAATGGGTGATAATCCATTGCTCGATAATATTCAGGAATTTTTACGAGAAAATTTAGAGACACCTTTAGTCGTTATTGATGACCGAACAATCGCACAACAATTTCCAAACTTCAAGGCGAAACATGCATCGTTAATTGGTCTTGCGCTGAAGGAGGTTCAAAAATGATTCCAGATATTAACCTACTCCCTCGATTAGAACGAGGGCAGTCAAGTTCAAGAGTGTTATACGGAGCTGTAGCGGTGGGCACGATTTTATTATTAACTTTATTTATATGGCAATACTTTAGTGCACGTATCGAGCTTGTCAACGTTTCGGCGCAGCAGCAAAGCTTACAAAATGAAGTTGCCCAGCTTCAAGTGACGTATGACGAACTTTCAAATGAAACGAAAGGCTCGATTGAAGACGCGGTAGCATTCGTGGAGCGCGTGTCATACCCTGTTTCACCGTTAATTGATGAAACGCAACTTCTTTTACCAGAAAACTCCTATTTACGTAACTACGAATTCGAAGAAAAATCATCCACAATAACGGTCGATTTTGAAACATTAACCGATGTTTCTACCTATATAAATAGTCTAGAAAATAGTGCGTACTTTGCGGATACACAGCTTGAAAAAGTAGATAATTTTGAACTTAACCCGAACAATGAGGAAATAGCAACCTTTAATGAAGTGCCACGTTATTCAGTAGATATTACATTATTTATGGATGAGGCTTATTTAGCAACTGGAGGTGTCCAATAATGAATCAGCTTTCAGGTGGGAAAAATTCAGGGCTACTATTACTAGTTGCCTTCCTTTTAGCGGTGCTATTTGCACTTTATTATTATGTCGTACAACCAAAAAAAGCGGAAGTGGCCCATGCAGAGAGCGCGGTCAATCAATTGCAAGGGGACGTATCTTCATTAAAAGAAAACATCGCAATACTAGAAGAAAAAAACGATCAAGAAACAGTGAATGAATTTACACTTCGTCAAAAAGTGCCGCAACAACGTGCGATGAAAGAGCTACTATTAAGTATAGAAGAGATCGAATTTATCGCACAAACACGCGTCCTTGCTTTGGAATTTAATAATTATGATTCGCTAGTAGTTGAATCGACTTTAGAAGATCCCAATAAACAATTGGATACAGAAATGAAT
>JAVWKG010000192.1:0-2695 GCA_036638655.1 Lysinibacillus sp.
CCTAACAACTATAATAGACCCAACGTTTTTTAGAATATAAACTTAGAAATTGATGATGTTTCTCTGATTTGTAGCATTGCTTATCATTTCTAGATAGACGATAAAAAAACATCTTCAAAGATTCATGAGGTATGTTATACCAACATTCTTTGAAGATGTTTTTTGTTTACCTCAATAAGGTGAACGTATTATTTAACATGTTTGATCATATGATCGAATTCTTCGCCAATAATCATCCAAGGTTCAGAGTAAACGTAACCGATTTTTTCATATAATTGACGTGCGCGCACTTTAGCTTGCTCAACGCTTAATGAAATTTTAGTATAGCCTTTTTCAGCGCCAACTTTTTCAGCATGATCCAGTAGAATCGTACCGATACCTTGGCCTCTAAATTCAGGGTTTACACAGAGTGTATCAATATAAAATTCATCTTTACGTGCTTCGACTTCAATCGTTTGAATCGGTGCATTTTTGTCAGTGAGCCAGCGCTCTAAATTCTTATCCAATTCAATGGCGATATCTCCACCATAAACGATTAACATACCAGCGACTTTGCCGTCATTTTCGGCGATATACGTATTTAGATGAGAGTTACGATTATCTTTGCGATTAAATAGTTCAATCAAGCCATTCGTAATAGCTTCGGGTGTGTTTTCACCAGTAATTCGATTTGCGATATCTCCAATAGCATCTATAACCAATGGTGCTACTGCTGGTCCATCTGCTAACTGGGCAAGTCTAACTGTAATATTCATTGAAATCAATCTCCTTCTCTATTTAGTAGTATAGCAAACATGATTGATGTTAATCGAAAGAAAGGCTAGGGAAAATAGAAATAGGATGAAATTGTTACAAAAAGGCTGTTTTATATCAAAATTTATTTCCCAAAGCCTTTAGTGTTGTCAGACTTCATGGTAGGATAGAAGGAAGATATTTGTGAAGGAGTTTGTACATGTTAGAATCAACGAGAGAATTCATCTTAATTTATGGAGATGCATTTGTAGATTATATTGCTAATGATGCGACAAATACGTCGTTTACAACGTTTTTGGGTGGTACAACAATTAATGTGGCAGCAGGGATTAGTAGAATAGGTGCCCCGTCTGCAATCATTACTGTAACAGGCGATGATGAAACATCGAATTTTGTAAGACAAGAGTTAATAAATGAAGGTGTAAATACCGAGTATGCAAAAATCATTCCCGAGAAGCGTGTAACGGGGGTAGAAGTTCATTTAACTGAAAATAATGACCGAATGTTTACGAATTACACAGATGAAACGCCGGATATTCAAGTAGAGCCAACGCATCTCAATCCAGTAGCATTTGAGCGTGCATCTGTCTTTAGTTTTTGTTCGAATACAATGTTTCAAGAGACTGCATTGCAAACGACGAAAAAAGCTGTGGAATTAGCAATCGAAAAAGACTGTCTTATTGCAATGGATGCTAATATTCGCCCATTAAGATGGGAAAGCGCACAGCAATGTTTGGAAACAATAAGTGAATTTTTACCGTATGTAAACGTGATGAAATTAGCAGATGAAGAGTTATATTTTATTACGGAAACGAAGACGATTGAAGACGGTATTAAAGCACTTGAAAAATATAATATTACGTTGCTAATGATTACTGTAGGAGCAGAGGGCACTCATGTCGTATTCGATGGGCAAACAGTCCATGTGCCATCTATACGCATCGATTGTGTGGATACAACAGGTGCAGGCGATGCATTCATGTCGGGTATACTATGTTCTATTCATCAAAGCGGCCTACCTAAAAATATAGATGAAGCGTATGAATATGTATTTTTCTCGAATCAACTGGGAGCATATGCGGCAACAAAAGCAGGAGCAATTACTGCTATGCCTCATCTTCATGAAATTGAAAGTATCATTCAACGACGGGCTAAATAATATATTTCCTGGGAAATTTTAGAGGAAATAAAAGAAGTGATTAGTAGTTTAAAGTCGCTCATTTTTTATATTCAATCATCATGAAATGTCGAAGTAAGTGACTGACAAATTGGACAAGAATGAATGCCTTTAGACATTTCTATAAAAAGGGCAATCTTCTCCTCCCTTTCTTCGATTTTCGTAAATAAAATATTTTTAATCCTCGCATATTCATAATAGACTTTATCTAGCACAGCCCACCTTTCCCTCGCTTATTATTTAGCATTTTAAGTAGAAGGAAATGAGTGGACCTGTGCTTTTTTTTGCCTTCTTTTACATCATCATCACGCATGAAATAGCGAATTGATTTAATGCCCCAATAGCTATAATGGAACCAATAAATTTGCATACAAAAAGGACTTCAGCATTTTCATATGCCGAAGTCCTTTTACTTTTTGGCTAGGATTTTGTTCCAGCTACATTTTTATAAAAAGGGGAAAAGCCCCTCAAATTTTTCGACTTTCATGATCAAAAAAACTTTTAATCCTGTGCTATTTAGGATAGACTTCATCCAGTCCGGCGGCCTACCTACCTTATTATTCAGCGTTTTAAGTAGAAGGGAAGTGATAAATCTGTGTTTTTTAATGCCCATTCCTCATGATTGAAATAACTAGTGGGATTTCTGCCGAAAAACAAGGAGGAAGCAATCCTTTCATTCTATTTAAAGTGGAAAGAAATAGTGCGGCACTTGTCGGGCTGTCTAGACAATTTCACCACACGCTCGAGGTCACTTCAATTCCTCGG
>JAVWKG010000193.1:0-2356 GCA_036638655.1 Lysinibacillus sp.
ATATGACAAAGGCAATGGAAAATCTTTTAGTCTCTCAAAATCAAACACAATTAATGTCGTATTCATCATTTATTGGAAAAGAAATTAAATGGCATGAATTAACAGATAAATTGGATGAGAATAAGAAGCCGATTTACAACGAAGGCACGGGCGTTATTAAAGAGTTGAAATTTGTAGAAGGCGAGCCAGTTTTCGTACTAGCGGATGGTAAGGAAATTACACCGGGGAATATTTCGTCTATTTTAGGTGGTGGGGCTTCAGCGCCAACAAATCCATTTGCAGAAGCGAGTGAGCTTATCGGCAAAACTATTCAATATAAAAATGGTGAGCAAGTGATCGACGCCATCATCGAAGCAATTACAGTGAAAAATGGCGTAGTTGAATATATTTTAAACGATGGTACACGATTGAAGCGTGATGACTTTACACTTGTTGAGCAAGAGGATGACAAGACGGATAAAGAACCATCCGATGATACAAAAACGGATGACCCAACAGTATAAGAGGTGATCCAGATGAATCGTGTAAATATCCAACATATACCGTATCATCCACCATTACAGTCCAATGGTGTGAATTTAAAAGCCAATACAACAAAACAATCGTTTATTGAGCATTTAAATCAAGCATCAATAGAGGAATTGAAAATTAGTAAACATGCATCTGAGCGTATGAATGAACGTAATATTGCGATTTCAGATAGTGAATGGCAAGAAATTACCGAAAAAGTATTCGAAGCTCGTGATAAGGGAGTTAATCAACCGTTAGTTTTAATGGAGCAAGCGGCATTGATTGTTAGTGCGAAGAATGGTACTGTCATTACGGCGTTAGATCGTACGGAAGCAAGGCAACAATTATTTACAAATATAGATGGCACGATTGTATTATAGACTGGACCTTCAGAAGTAAGGAAGTCTACAAGCTGTTGAATGATAGAGACAGCTTACAAAACTAAGTCAATTTGAAAATCGAAGGGAGAACGACATTTTATGTTACGTTCAATGTATGCAGGTATTTCAGGTCTTAAAAATTTCCAAACAAAGCTAGATGTTATTGGTAATAATATTGCTAACGTTAATACGTACGGTTTCAAAAAGGAACGTACTATCTTTAAAGATTTAATTTCACAAACACAATCAGGTGCATCTGCTCCATCTGCAGCTCGTGGTGGTGTCAATGCGATTCAAGTTGGTTTAGGCTCACAGTTAGCGGCGATTGATACGGTACATAATCCGGGTTCAATGCAAACGACAGGACGTGGATTAGACTTAGCCATTTCAGGTGACGGATTCTTCATGGTAGCAGATTCGGCAGCAGAAGAAGCGCCATTACCAGAGGATATGGAAGATTTAACACAAAATCCATTGCGAGACATTGGATTTGCAAATACCTCATATACACGTGCGGGTAACTTTTATATGGATAAATACGGCTATGTAGTAAATGCTGATGGTAAATATTTAGTAGGTGTTGCCAACCCAGAAGATTTATCTGCAACTCCGGCAGGTCCTGATGAAGAACCGAACCCAAGTATGGCGGATGAAGAGCGTGCAGCTTTAGATTTAGGGGCAGATAACTTATATGTTGATGGCGCAATTGATACTGAAAGTGTAGGACCAATGCGTATCCCAACAAATGCGCAATCAATGTCAATCGCACAAGATGGTTCAGTGTACTATGTTGACGTAAATGGTAAACTACAATTTGCTGGTCAAGCGTTACTCGCGAAGTTTCCGAACGCATCTGGTTTAGAAAAAACAGGATCAAATTACTTCCAAATGACAGCAAACTCAGGTGACCCACTTGTACAAGTAGGTACGCAAGCAGGTATTGGCTCAGTAAACGCTGGTTTCCTAGAAATGTCAAACGTTGACCTGTCAGAAGAATTCACTGAAATGATCGTTGCACAACGTGGTTTCCAATCAAACTCACGTATTATTACAACATCGGATGAAATTTTACAAGAGCTTGTAAACTTAAAACGTTAATTTAATAGATTAATATAAAAAAACTCATTGTAAGGGAGGGTCGGGCCGGCTCTCTATTCAGGTCCGGCCCCATTTCAATGATCGAAGTTACGCGCCTTAATGGCAAAAAATTTACATTAAACGCTTTATACATAGAAACAGTCGAGGCTTTTCCAGACACAACGATTACACTTACGACTGGAAGTAAATTTATTGTTTTAGAAAATGTAGAACAGGTACGTCAAAAGGTGAAAACCTTTTATCATCATATACAAGTATTATCAAACCCGCATTTACGAGGTGAAGAAGATGAAGAATAATAAATTGTTAACGATTATGCTAATTATTTTAGTAACGATTACACTCGTAGGGGTCATTGCTGTTGTGTT
>JAVWKG010000194.1:0-2312 GCA_036638655.1 Lysinibacillus sp.
CGCACCGTTCACACGATACGCAGGGTATGCTGTTTAAAATCTGCAAACTTTATACATTTGTATAGGTTTGTCTAGATTTGTTGTAACAGTTTAGTTACCCATCCCAAAAGCGTTTGTCGCAATCATGATTTGCACTTCATCATTTAAAAAGCGGTTTTGCTCATAGGTGCGGTCTTCTTCCGCCATGCCCCCATGATATTTAGCCACTTTTACGCCAGCCCTTGCGAGTAAGTCATATACCGCCTCCACCGATTTACGTGTTGACGCATAAATGATTCCTGCTTCATTGGCATTATTTTTAATAAAACTTTTAATAAACGCTTCCTTATTTTCACCAAGTAATACGGAAAACTTTAAATTATCACGTTCGAAGCCGGTAATAAACGTGCTATGCTGCTCAATGCTTAATAATTCACGAATATCTTGACCCACTTCTTTTGTCGCCGTAGCGGTAAGTGCAAGAATCGTCGGCTTGTTGTTCCATAATGTAAGAAGTTTTTGAATCGTACGGTAGCTCGGACGGAAATCATGTCCCCATTGCGAAATACAATGTGCCTCGTCAATCGCAAGGATCGGCACTTGAATTTGAGCGAGTTCCTGACAAAATCGTTCATTTTCTAAACGCTCTGGCGCTATGTATAGCAGCTTCACTTGCCCACTTCTCACGCGGTACATCACATTTTGTAATTCCTCGAAGCTTAACGAGCTATTAATAAACGCCGCTTCAATCCCACTGGACACAAGCATGTCCACCTGGTCTTTCATCAGTGAAATGAGTGGTGAAATAACGATTGTTGTTCCTTCCAAACAAAGAGCCGGAATCTGATAACAAAGTGATTTTCCGCCACCTGTTGGCATAATCACCAGTGTATCATTGCGATTTAAAACATTTTCGATCACATTGGATTGTCCTGGACGAAATGCATCATAGCCAAAATACGTTTTCAATTGTTGCAATGCAAGATTTAACATAGTACCTCCAGTAAAAAAAAAATAGTGAATTTTATTATACTATTTATTTGGCAAGGTTACGAACTAATTCAGTTTACATAACATGATTATGTAAACTAATAATTCTTTTCATTCATTTCTAGTTATTCGAACAGTGTTTTAACATAAGCACTAGCCTGAATCAAGCATTGTTCATCAATCCCCGTCTCAATGCCCATTTGATGCAACATTGAAACAACTTTTTCAGTTGCGACATTACCTGTTGCGCCAGGAGAAAATGGACAGCCCCCTAACCCGCCGATCGACGTATCAAATTTTTCAATCCCTGCTTGCATGGCAGCTAATATATTTGCGAGTGCGAAGCCATTTGTATCATGAAAATGCCCGACGAAAACGGTGTATGGGAATTCCTCTTTTAATTTCGTAAAGCGCTCAAAAATAATTTTGGGATTTGCTTGCCCATTCGTATCTCCAATCGAAATTTCATCTACCCCATGCTGGGCAAAATGACGTACAACTTTTTCTACTTGTTTATACGCAATGGTGCCTTCATACGGGCAGCTAAAGCACATAGACACATAGCCGCGAATGAATAATTGTTCCTCCTTTGCCCGCGCAAACATTTCCGCGCATTCAGCTAATGATTCATCGATCGTCCGTCGAATATTTTTTTGATTGAATGTTTCCGAGGCACCAACAAATACAGCAATTTGTGGCACTTTATTTTGAATGGCCAGTTCAAGTGCCTTTTGATTCGGTGTTAATGCTAAAAAGGACAGTCCTTGCTCTAAACTAAAACGCGCCATTTCCGTTGCATCCGCCATTTGTGGTACTGCTCTTGGATGAACAAATGAAGCCGTTTCAATTCGCTGTACACCTGTTTTTGCTAAAAGTTTGACGAGCGTTTGTTTTTTTTCGGTCGTTACAAAAGTCGGTTCATTTTGTAGCCCGTCACGTGGACCAACTTCGATAATTTCAATTTGCTTTGGAAAATACATCGTTTCCCTCCTCGGATGATTGAATAAAAAAACTTTTAAAATAGGTTCGCTTTACTTGTTTATTACACATCGATTTGGTAAATTCCTTTTTCTTGTTGGCTGTTTTGGTTTTTAATACCTACTAACTAGTGTCGTATAATATGTAATTATATAAATGGACTTATCTCGAAAATTTGGTCGTATACCATTTACATAGTTGAAATTGGCTAGAAATGGGACATGCATTGTGTGTAGTATCCATAGTGCTAGCAATTGATTTTGTGTTGCCCCACTATTTGAAGACGTGTTACTCTAAACGGAGCGATGAATAGGTCAGTTTTTTGGATAAAACATTAATTCTCAGGAGGAGTACCAGTGAAGCAA
>JAVWKG010000195.1:0-1863 GCA_036638655.1 Lysinibacillus sp.
ATTGTAGGATTGTTGTTGTCGATTTTGGGGCTAGTAATACTAGTAATGGAGTATTTTGACAAGTCCTTTTTAAAGTGAGTTTTTTACTATCGGATGCTTTAGTAAATAAAACGGATATCAAAATACAACGAGCTTAGAGATATATTTGCCAGCTCATTTTTTAATGAAATTTAAATTAACCAATATCTTTAACTTTTACATAGCTAAACAATAAAATAAAAGCATCCCATATTTGAGACGCTTCACCTATTCCATGATTTAATTATGAGTAGCTGCATATTTATATCCTCAAATTATTTAGAGCACTATACGCTTCTTCTATTGCATCTTGATTCACACCAATATATTTCAAAGTAATGTACTGGGAACTGTGGTTAAAAATATCCTGAAGCAATGCTACATCTTTGTCGTTCTGATAAACAAGATAGCCAAATGTTTTACGTAGCGTATGTGTCCCAATTTCTTTCAAGTCACATTGATGTGCCGCTTCTCTTAAAATATCATATGCCCTCACGCGTGTGATCGGTCGATTCTTTCCTTGCCTCGACTTAAAAAGATAATCGGTTTTGTTCATGTCCGCGCAATAGTTGTTAATAAGTCTTTGAAGTTTTGTTACAATCGGGACTCTTTTACGTACAGTATGTTTCTTGCTTCGTTGCTTTGCTTTTTTGGTCTTTTGTTCGATGATATAAAATATCACTGATCCGCAATCCTGTGAAAATCCCAAAGCAAAATAATAATTCGTCCCGTTTATTTTTATTAGCCAAGAATAATCGAACTTCTGAAATCTTTTCTAAATCCCGTATCGGCTGAACGAAATTCATGAAGACTTCACCTCATCCTCATAAACCTCTACACGTAATGCCAACGCTAATTTATACAATGCCTGTGCTTTCATACGATAGAAAGTGCGCTCACTAATACAAAGTTCATCGGATATTTCATAATTAAACTTTGGTATCTCCTCCAAAAATGCCATGATGATCAATTGACGTTCTTTTTTCGTTAGTTTGAAGAAGCCATGATTGAAACGTGCAAAAAACTTTTCGGCCTGTTTATAATGCTCCACATTTTTAATTGCCGCGCTTTCTACTTTCGATTGTACGCCGCCTCCAAATGAGGGCATTTCCATTGTGTATCTCGGTGTAATTGTTGGTAGTAATTCTTCTGGCGTTGTTAGCTGATAGGTACGATATTGTCTAAGTACTTTTTCAATTGCTTTTTGCGTTTCTTTTCCATCAATATTTCTTAACATTTCCATTATGAAAACCCCCTATTTTCTTCGGATCGCTCCATTTTTACGAGCAAATATATCTCGTCTCATCCCCATCAAATATTCAATTTCACGGGTGCTAAATACTTCTTTATTCTTCGGTGGAGGTTGACGTCTTTTTGTCGCCGCCTTCTTTTCCTTATCACATAAGCCGTTACGTACTATTTCACTTTGAATTGTGCGCATCACGTTCACCCCTTTATGCCAAATTGGAATGTTACTGCCCCTGTCTATGCGGTAAAATAGAAAAAGAGGACAACAAAAGACGGCAGCTGATACTGCTATCGATTGTTGTCCTCCAGATGGCTGGTAGAACTATTTTATTGTGTATAAATTTGCTTCAATGCTTTTAAATTTTCTACTGTTTGTTTTTTACCCTTTGATTCTAACGGAACTAATCCTTCAAAGAACTTAACTACAATATCTTCGGTTATTTCATCGTTCTTAATTATTTCTAAAATCACTAGGTAGAAAATAAATGTATCTATAGTTAAACCGTCTAAACTCGAATATATTTCTTTCTTTCCAACAATATCTAGCCAAGTATCAAATAAATCCGGGATTTTAGAACTTTCCCTTTTTATTAATTC
>JAVWKG010000196.1:0-1803 GCA_036638655.1 Lysinibacillus sp.
AACTAAATAGATTAACTTACCTTTTGAAAGGGAGGAGATGGATGCGATGAAAATGCAGTGGATTTTAGTCATAGGGCTTCTTTTTGCCATTGCTGTAGCCATTTTTGCCACGGTCAATGTTACAGAAGTACCGATCAATTATGTATTCGGCGAAGCAAGGTGGCCACTCGTTTTAGTCATTTTTGGTTCCGTATTCGCAGGTGTAGTCATCAGTCTTTGTTTTTCACTTTTTCGTATTTTCAGCAGCCAGCAACGAGTGAAAAGTATGCAGAAAGAATTAGAAGAAGCTTGCACAATTATAAATGAGAAGAAAAACGAAATTTCACGTTTGAAGGAAGATTTAAATTTGCATGCAAAAAAGAAAACGGACAATGAAGTCGCGGGCGAACATCAAATAAAAGTTGATTAAATTATTTTTGTGCAAATAATTCGGTTATCTGTCTAATTCCAATTCTATCCGTCTAACAGCAAACTCCGATCAATTTCCATAAAAAAAACTAGCAAGAAGTCCAAAAATCAAACTTCTTGCTAGCTGTTCATGTTTTATACTTGTGGCTCGTCTGAACCCCATTGTTTTTTCTCTTTTTTCACAAGAGCTGAACCTTTTTTGTCCAACTCACGCGCTTTCAATGAGTACCATACTTGTGCTGCAATACAAATTGAAGAGTACATACCTGTTACTAACCCGATTAATAATGCAATCGAGAAGTTTTGAATTGAAGGAGCACCAAGGAAAATAAGGGCTACAACAACGATAATAACAGTTAATACAGTATTTACAGAACGTCCAAGCGTTTGACGAAGTGACTTGTTTACGATATCCGCTAGCTGTGCTTTTGACGTAACCGTTTCATAACGATTCATATTTTCACGGATACGGTCAAACGTAACAATCGTATCATTTATCGAGTAACCGACAATCGTTAACACTGCTGCGATAAATGTAATATCCACTTCTAAACGTAATACACTAAAGATCGCTACGATGAAGAATACATCATGTAGTAATGAAATAATCGCACCTAGCCCCATGCGCCATTCAAAGCGAATTGCCACATAAATGATAATTCCTAATGCCGCTAATGTTAATGCCTTTACTGCATTTTTAGCGAGCTCTTTCCCAACTGTTGCGGAAACGGTACTTAAGCTTGGCTCATGACCATATTTTTCCGTAATTTTTGCTTTAAAATCTAGCACTTCTTGTTGAGAGAAATCATTAATGTAGCGTGTTACTGCGATTTTTTTCTCATCACCTGAAATAACCACATCATCATTTGCATAGCCGATTTCCTCTAAATATTCGACTACTTCTTGTTGTGATAATTCACTATCTGCTAAAATTTCAACGCGCGTACCACCTGCAAAGTCGATTCCTAAATTCAACTTGAAAACAGCTAAAATTCCAATTCCTACCGCTAAAATAATTGTAGAGAATAGATAGAATTTTTTTCGATTACTTACTAAGTCAATTTTATCGAATTTCGTTGTTAAATCGAGTGATGTAACGCCCTCTTCGATATTATGTTGTTGCGATTTCTTAATACCAAACCATGCTGGATTATTGAAGTAGCCACTGTTGACAAGTAAGCCTTGTAGCATACGTGAACCCCAAACAGCCGTGATGAATGATAGTAAAATCGAAATAATTAATGTCGTTGCGAAACCTTTTACTGAACTTGTACCATAATGGAATAGTACAGCAGCTGCCAGTAGAGTTGTTAATTGCGCATCAATAATAGCAGATAATGATTGTTTAGAGCCCAGTTTAAAGGCATCCTTCACCGAATGGCCAACACGTAACTC
>JAVWKG010000197.1:0-1517 GCA_036638655.1 Lysinibacillus sp.
AATTTTGTTGTGATCATATCCTTTGATTCTGTTGGTAAATCGACAATAATTTCATTTACATCAAGTACAGTAGTTGTTCTTGAATTGATTGCTTTATTAACAACATAAGAAGCAACTTTATGTGTTTGCACCTCGGCATATTCCAAATAGGTTGGCATTAACCGCATATTGATGACATATATACTAATACCGACCATCACTAAAAGACTGGTAAGCAATATAACGAATAAATTTCCTAAACCCCGTTTACGTCTTACAAAATACATCTTTTTTCTTCGGCGAAATTGCAAAAAAATCCTCCTTATCTTAAGCTATGATAAGGAGGTCTTACCTATTCAGTAAATGCGACAAAATCTGTCTCAATTTTTACAATTTCAAGTTCTGGAAAATCACTTAAACAAATTTCATATGTAGCGAGTAATAAATCCTCGTTTTTTTCAAAAACTCGTAGCCATGGACGAGATGAATCAATTAAATTTTGCTTCGAAACAATCCCTCTATTCCCATTGTTTAACTGGACTACCGTTCCGTTCGCATAATGGACAATGCTCCGTTTAAAAGCATCAAAAACACGTTCATCAAACTGTATCCCGCGCCCCTCTTCAATAATCTTAATCGCTTCTGAAGGGAGCATTTTTTTACGATAAGAACGAGTAGAAGTTAACGCATCAAAAACATCCGCAATCGCAATAATTTTTGCAAAGGGATGAATTTCAAAATCTATTAAGCCCCTCGGATAGCCACTACCATCTGATCTTTCATGATGTTGGAATGCACAATGCGCAACTAATAATGATACCGAATGCAAGTTTCTTAATAGATCAAAACCGTGCCGTGAATGTTGTTTCACTTCTTCAAATTCTTCTTGTGTGAGCTTACCAGGTTTATTTAATATTTCTGTTGGAATTAATAATTTTCCGACATCATGTAACATCGCACCAATACCAATTAATCGTAAATCGTCATACGAATATCCGAGCTCCTTTGCAGTTGCAATCGAATACATTGTCACTTGAAACGAATGATGATAAAGGTACTCATCGTAAAGATAGGCATCTGTTAATATCATCAAAACTTCTTCACTAGCTAAAATAGCGTTCATGATATCGTCTACGATGTGACCAATTACTTTTGATTGTTGGTCTAAAACATAGGATGCCTGCGTTGATTTGGCTTGCTTTACTTCATTAAATGATTTTGTAATATTTTTCACTGCCTGTAAACGCTTTGCAGGAGTAATTGTTTCTTCCACCATAATGCCACTTGAAATTTTATCTTCAATATATAAATACTGTATTTTAAGCTCTTGCAGTCGTTCGACAATTCGACTCGTCACGACAACATCTTTATGCAGTAATGGGTGTCCAGCTTCATTCCAAATCGTACGCCCCACAACCATGCCTTCCTTTAAAATATTAATAGATATTAGTCGCATTTAAAGTGTATTCTCCAATCTAATGTTACATTTTCTTCATTATATAGTTAGTATTGTATCTAGGAAAGCAATTATTGAGTAA
>JAVWKG010000198.1:0-1208 GCA_036638655.1 Lysinibacillus sp.
CTATGAATCAACTTAATATTTTTCATGTAATAGAGCTTAATACAGACCCAGTGTACAATTCTATATGCAAATTCCCAAACAATAGCGAGATTCAAATTGTTCATAACGTCATTCGTAAAACTGAAAAGTATTTTGAAGTAGAAAACGATGACGAACATCTTCTTTTCAGGACATTAGAAGACTGTTATCAATTTGTCAGTGGAATTGTCATTCACCCATCAAAAAAAGCTAACGGTTGCACCCGTTAGCTTGGATTTAGAACGACCCTTTGATAGCGTCATTAATATTATATCAGAGGGGTGTTAGGATGAGAATGCAAGAACTAAAAATAAATGCCGATGGGAAGCTAATTGCTGATATAATGGAATTGCCTGACAGTTGTGTGATCATATTGTCGCAAGGTAAAGCAAAGGTTGCCGAGCTTCCCGCATTTGCTGAAACCAAAATCGTCACACATCAAGGGCAGGTGAAACGAATTAGATGGGACGAGGGTGAGGAGTTTTGAGTAAGAAGCCATTTTTTCTTTTAGAGATTAATATGGATCAATTTATCGAAGAATTTTATAAAGAATTTCGATATTTGGACGTGGAATTTAACATGGAATCTGATCTTTATTTTGAAAAAGAAATTGAAAAAGTAAAAAATAAATATACACCAATAGAAAGAGAATTTCTGTTGGAGTTATTAACGGAGAAAATTAAACAGAATAATAATTGGTATACAAGACAATTAGCAGTTGCAGCAATTTTAACCGCACTTGCTATTGCTTTTCTTAGTTTAAAAATCAAGTTAATAAGCCTAATAGCAATTATTGTAATAATAATTGTTCTTACATCTATATTCAGAATAGATAAAAATTTTGTTAGGAAAAATAATAGGATTTATAAAATGATTAATATTTTCAAATTCATTGATATATTAAAAGAAATGTAAAATACATGGAGTTCTACCAGCCATCTGGAGGACAACAATCGATAGCAGTGTTAGCTGCCGTCTTTTGTTGTCCTCTTTTTTTATTTATTTTACAGCAACGCAAGCGAAAGTAGTATTCCACTTTGGCATAAAGGGGTGAGCATGATGCGCACATTACGGTCGGAAATGGTACGACATGGATTATGCAATAAGGAAAAGAAGGTGGCGACAAAAAGACGTCAACCTCCACCAAAGAAAAAAGAAGTATTGAGCACACGTGAAATTGAAGACTTGAT
>JAVWKG010000199.1:0-1173 GCA_036638655.1 Lysinibacillus sp.
ATTCATTTGTCATGTTTGGTGATGGAGCGATGGGAGAAACTTTATTTGGACCAACCGCTGAGGAAAACCGATTGACTCGTGATCCATCAATTGAAACTAGTAAAATCGGTAACGTGCTTGCAATGGTGTACGAGGAGAATGTTGACCCAGTATCAACTTGGACAAAAGCTGTAGCAACAGCTATCCCATCATTCCCAGCTGCTGATGAAGTATTCCAAGCACAACCGATTGCATAGGGAGGGCGCGTTAAATGAAAGTAAGAGTTAAAAAAGTACCTGTTCGATACAATGGTAAGTCCTATCAACCAGATGAAACGTTTGATATGGCGGAAAAGTATTTCGATCAGAATCTTGTAGAAAAAGTTTCTGAACAGAGAAAAGATAGCAAGCAAAAACAAGAGGGCGACAATTAGTCGCTCTTTTTTATTAGGAGTGATTAAATGACTAGATCTCAACTGGATAAGCTAAAAATTCCTCTAGGTATAAAAGATGATTTGCAAGATGATTTATTGCAATTGTTTTTAGATGATGCTCGTGACGATATTCTCACATGGACTAATCGGAAGGATATCCCAATTGCTCTAGAATCCGTACAACGTCAAATAGCTACCATTCGTTACAACATGCAAGGTGTTGAGGGGCAATCATCGCATTCCGAGGGTGGCATTAGCCGTTCGTTTGAATCTTTGCCGCAGTCTATACAAAACACTATCAATCAATCACGGCTACTAAAGGCAGCACGCTATGCGACTTAGACAGCGCGATTTAAAGTCATACCAAATTAAGCATTGGAAGAAGCTATCTGACCCCGACGGTACCACATATGATGGATGGGATGATGGTGGCGAACTACAAGCAAATGTACAACCAGCAGGCGGTAAAATGATGGTGGAAATGTACGGAGCAAAGTTAAAGTACATGTTAGTTGCTTATGCAGAAACAATTGAAGGATTATCTGAAAACGATGGTCTTTGTAATTATGTTGCAGCTGACAAAGATCCAGATTATAAAGTTGTGGCAATACGTCAGTGGAATACACATTTCGTAATAGATTTGGAGAAGGTGATACCATGACAATTCGAGGTTTAGACAGTCTTATGCGTAAAATTGATGCACTTGGCGGTAACAGTCAAAAGGCTCTTAAAACAGGTATACAGCAAGGAATAAAGGTGGT
>JAVWKG010000200.1:0-1082 GCA_036638655.1 Lysinibacillus sp.
AACACATCGCGAGTACTACCGCTTTAATGGTTCGCTCACGACACCACCGTGTACTGAAGGTGTACGTTGGGTGGTCTTAAAAGATATTCAGCAGGCATCAGCACAGCAAATCGCAAACTTCGCTGCACTGATGGGGTATCCGAATAATCGTCCTGTTCAAGCCACCAATGCGCGCTTGGTTTTAGACTAGAGCGTGAATTAAAAAAGCAGATCATGTGATCTGCTTTTTTAATGTGGGATAACCCGTCTGTGCTAGTGCAAGATCTTGTCTAAGAACTGTTGAGCACGATCACCACGTTTGGTGTTAAAGAAATCATCTTTGCTACAGTCTTCGACAATTTTACCTTGATCCATAAACAACACACGGTTGGCCACTTGGCGGGCAAAGCCCATTTCATGGGTGACACACATCATGGTCATACCTTCATGTGCCAACTCGACCATCACATCAAGAACTTCATTAATCATTTCAGGGTCAAGCGCCGATGTCGGCTCATCAAACAACATGGCAATCGGATCCATACTTAAGGCGCGGGCAATTGCGACACGTTGTTGTTGTCCACCTGAAAGTTGTGCTGGAAATTTATGTGCATGTGCACTCAGCCCAACCCGTTCTAAATAGCCTAAGCCTTTCTTTTTCGCTTCAGCTTCAGAGCGCCCCAATACTTTAATTTGGGCAATGGTTAAATTTTCAGTAATGCTGAGATGTGGAAACAACTCGAAATGCTGAAACACCATGCCTACGCGACTGCGTAATTTGGTCAAATCTGTCTTCGGGTCTTTAATCGGAATTCCATCAACTGTGATTTGACCTTGTTGGAAAGCTTCCAGTCCATTCACTGTTTTAATCAGGGTCGATTTTCCTGAGCCTGATGGACCACAGACCACCACCACTTCACCTTGGCAAATTTGTGTGGTGCAATCGGTTAAGACTTGAAAATCGCCATACCATTTACTGACATTTTGGAGGTCAATCATTACTTTTTGGTCGCTCATACGCTTAACCTCCTTTGTAATCGTTTTACTGCATATGTGGCTAGTATACTGATGGTGAAATACACTAGGCCTGCAAATAAAATATA
>JAVWKG010000201.1:0-986 GCA_036638655.1 Lysinibacillus sp.
CTTCTTCTAACGCAACTGAAATTAACCTTCCGTACATCACGGCAGATGCGACTGGTCCTAAACATTTAGTCATCAACGTAACGCGTGCAAAACTTGAAGGTTTAGTGGCTGATTTGGTTGAACGTACAATCGAACCTTGCCGTATTGCACTTAAAGATGCAGGTCTTTCAACGTCTGAGATTTCTGATGTGATCTTGGTGGGTGGTCAGTCTCGTATGCCACTTGTACAACAAAAAGTACAAGAGTTCTTCGGTCGTGAACCACGTAAAGACGTGAACCCTGACGAAGCGGTAGCAATGGGTGCTGCAATTCAAGGTGCGGTATTGTCTGGCGACAAAACTGACGTACTTCTTCTTGACGTTACTCCGTTGACACTTGGTATCGAAACCATGGGTGGCGTGTTAACAGCAATTATTGAGAAAAACACCACGATTCCTGCGAAGAAATCTCAAGTGTTCTCAACTGCTGCTGACAACCAACCTGCTGTAGACATTTCTGTGTTCCAAGGTGAACGTAAAATGGCACAGCAAAACAAATTGTTGGGTAACTTCCAATTGGGCGACATCCCACCTGCGCCACGTGGTGTGCCACAAATTGAAGTATCGTTCGACATCAACGCAGACGGTATCTTAAAAGTATCGGCTAAAGATAAGAGCACTGGTAAAGAGCAATCAATCCAGATTAAAGCAAACTCAGGTTTGTCTGATGCTGAAATCGAAGCAATGATCAAAGATGCTGAAGCGAATGCTGAAGAAGACCGTAAGTTCGAAGAACTTGCGAAAGCACGTAACGAAGCGGATGCATTGGTATCTTCTGCTCAAAAAGCAGTGAAAGATCTAGGCGAGCAAGTAACTGCTGACGAAAAAACTGCCATTGAAACTGCAGTCGCTGAGCTTGAAACTTCGACTAAAGAAAATGATGTAGAAGACATCAAAGCGAAAACTGAAGCACTTCAAAACATCATCATGCCTATCACGCAACGCGCT
>JAVWKG010000202.1:0-973 GCA_036638655.1 Lysinibacillus sp.
GCTATAATGAAGGAATCAAAGAACTGGAAGAGGTTATTATGGGAAAAAAAGAATTTGCAGATTATGGCATTGGCGAAGATGTACTAAAAGCTTTAAATGGTTTAGGTTATTTTCAACCAACAAAAGTTCAAGAGGAAGTAATTCCTGTGGCTTTGGCAGATATGGATGTGATTGTAACTTCACAGACTGGGAGTGGTAAAACGGCTAGTTTTGGTATTCCATTATGTGAAAAAATCCTTTGGGAAGAAAATCGACCACAAGCATTGGTTTTAGTTCCAACGCGTGAATTAGCTTTGCAAGTAAATGAAGATATTGCAAATATTGGACGTTTTCGTCGTATAAAAGCGACATCTGTTTTTGGTAAAGCATCTTTTGAGCGTCAAAAATCAGAGTTAAAACAAAAAAGTCATATTGTTGTAGGAACACCTGGGCGTGTTTTAGATCATTTGAAAAAAGGAACGTTTCCTGTGGATAAACTCGAATATTTAATTCTAGATGAAGCAGATGAAATGTTAAATATGGGCTTTATTGACCAAGTCGAAGAAATAATTGGCTTCTTACCAAAAGAGCGTCAAACCTTACTATTTTCGGCAACTATGCCAGTAGAGGTGGAACGTTTAGCCAGTCACTATATGAAGGACGAAGCAGTATCAATTAAGATTGAAACCACAGAAGATTCAAAACCTAAAATTTTAAAATCATTTTTAATGGTATCTGGGGATAAAAAAATGCCAACCTTGTTAGACTTATTAACAGTGGAAAACCCAGATAGTTGTATTGTTTTCTGTAATCGTCAAGAAACAGTGAATAATGTCTATGAATACCTAAATAAAGCTGGTTTACCTGTGGATAAACTTCATGGAGGTATGATTCAAGAAGATCGTTTTGATGTAATGGATGATTTTAGAAAAGGAAAATTCCGTTATTTAGTGGCTACGGATGTTGCTGCTCGCGGAATTGATGTGGATAACAT
>JAVWKG010000203.1:0-973 GCA_036638655.1 Lysinibacillus sp.
TGAAGTAGAGTGAAAGATGCTACCTGCACGCTCTAAATATTGCTTTAAATGATTCGCATTTACTAAATTCCCGTTATGCGCAATCGATAAACTGCCAGTAGATGAATGGAAAAGTAATGGTTGAACATTTTCAAGACCACCATTTCCTTGCGTTGAATAACGTACATGTGCAATAGCTGCTTTGCCTTTTACTTTGCTTAGCTTGCCTTCATTGAACACATCGTTTACAAGGCCTTCACCTTTTACAGCGCGCAGGTTATTGCCGTCAGTAACGACAATACCTGCACCTTCCTGCCCACGGTGTTGTAGCGCATGCAATCCGTAGTAACTAATTTGAGCCGGATCATTATGCCCCCATATACCGAATACTCCACATTCTTCGTTTAAGCCTCTGATTTCAGCAAGCATGGGATTGCCCCTTTCCAACTAGAACGGAATTCCTCCACAGTACCTTCAATAAGCATGCCTTGGTCACCGCTGATTTTAACAAGTGCATCTGCTGTTACGACACCGATTTTCACAGCATCTGTAACGATTTTTTCGAATGCCGCTGCATTTTCTTCTTTTACCGTTAAGATGAAACGAGATTGTGATTCTGAGAATAATGCTGTTACCGCAGAACCTGCTAATGTTACATCAATACCTAAGTCTTTTGCACTGAATGTTTTTTCTGCTAATGCAACCGCTACGCCACCTTCAGAAACGTCATGCGCTGATTGAACGAATCCTGCACGAATTGCTTCTAAAATTGCTTTTTGACGCGCTACTTCTACAGCTAAATCAATCGCAGGAGCTTTCCCTGAAATCTTGCCATTATTTAATAGCTTTTGTAATTCAGAGCCACCAAATTCAGTCGTTGTTTCACCGATTGCATACACAACATCACCAGCAGCTTTTACTTCTTGAGTTGTCGTATGTGCTAAATCTGTAATTAAACCGACCATACCAATTGTTGGTGTTGGGTAAACAGCTT
>JAVWKG010000204.1:0-970 GCA_036638655.1 Lysinibacillus sp.
ACCATCTGTAACGAGTGGTCGTTTAATTAACATGCCATCCGATGCAAGTAATGCTAATTGCTCAGCTTCTGTCATTGTTCCCAATTTATCTTTCAATCCAAGCTCTCGATACTTTATGCCTGATGTGTTGAAAAATTTCTTTAAAGGCAAGCCACTCGCTTTATAAATGGTATCTAGCTCTTCCACAGTAGGTGTTTGTTCAACGATATGTCGAGTTTCATACGGAACAGCATTTTCGTCAAGCCATTTCTGAGCTTTTTTACAAGTTGTACATTTAGGGTATTGAATCAATTGAATCGTCATGGAAGTGCTCCTTTTTTGCAACCTATTTTCTACTATTGTAACGGATTCACTTTAACAATTCAAAAATCGGATGCGGCGTCCCACATCCGATACTCTTTTATAGGTTATACAACATATTTTGCAGCTTCAATTAATTTCACTGATGCCTCACGTTTTTTCATAATAATGTTGTAAGGGTTGTTACGTGTTAATTTTCGTAATGCGGATAAAATCATACGTCCTGAATCCCCTTCAACTGTCGCAAGTATTGTTTCTTTTGCTTCTTTTTCAATTTCTGCAAATGCTTCTTGGCAGAAAATTTGCGTATAAAGAATTTTTTGTGCTGCTTTTTCTTCACCATCACGCGCGATTGCTTTTTGTGTACGGATCAGCGCTGATTCCATTGCATATAATTGGTTGGCAATATTTGCAATGTTCACTAACACTTCTTGCTCTTGATCTAATTTAGCTCCAAAACGTTGTGCTGCCGCGCCCGCTGCCAGAACAGCAATTTTCTTCGCGTTTTTCACTAAATATTTTTCTTGTTCTAATACCGCTTCACCGATTTCTTCTGGCATTAGCATTAAAAGTTCGTTTTGTAAATCTTGCGCTACTTGTAATAGCGGTAATTCACCTTTTAATGCTTTCTTCATGAATGTACCCGGTACAATCATGCGGTTAATTTCAT
>JAVWKG010000205.1:0-938 GCA_036638655.1 Lysinibacillus sp.
CCTTCTGGAAACAACTCAATCTGACTTTCAAAATGCTCATATTTTAATGCCATATCAGGGCCAAAACACCTCATAGAAAGTGCGGCAACTTCAGCAAGATCTTCTTTTAAAATATTGCGGACAACTATTTCTTGTTCATTATTTTTCAAATTTACTTGAGCCATAATAAATTCTCCCCCTTATTTTATTGAAATTAACTTCAAGTTTATTACTTTATTAATTGTGTAGACTTAATCCACATCCTTTATAAACTATGTATGGGAGAAAGTCCGTTTTTTGGAGAATGTAGATAAGTTCTATTACAATATATTTAGTTACCTATATAAATTGAACTCAAGATTACTTGTTGATTGGAGTGGAAGCTGTGCGAGTGAAGCGGCTCATCGGACGCCCCCGGAAAGCGCACAGCTGGAACGGAAATTAACCTCTCACTTTTCTTAAATATGAGCATTCTTTTATTCAACTCATATAGATTAGTAACATTTTTAATTACTTAATATAGATCGATACAAACTTCTTCTCCAAGTACTCCTCAAGGCCGTACCAACCGCCTTCTTTCCCCATTCCACTTTCCTTCATGCCACCAAACGGAGCTTGTACAACAATTGGAGCTGGATCATTAATACCAACAATTCCGAACTGTAAAGCACGCATCATTCGTAAGCCTCGACCAATGTCTTGCGTATAACAATAAGCTGCAAGACCATATTCAGGATGGTTTGCTCTTTCAACTATTTCTTCTTCCGTCTTGAACGTATAAATTGGTGCAACTGGTCCAAATGTTTCTTCTGTCGTAATCTTCATATTATCACTTGCATATTGAATAACTGTGGGCTCAAAGAAGTAACCGCTACCATTATTTAATGTAAATACATTACCACCCGCAATTACTTTACCATCATGTTTCACAGCGTCTTCTACTTGACTTTTCACTTTTT
>JAVWKG010000206.1:0-937 GCA_036638655.1 Lysinibacillus sp.
TAAAGCCATTTGTAATCTTAGATGAAAGTACAAGTTACATTTATTTCGCTGGGCCCGACATGTTAACGGGGATGACTACTCCGACAGTAAACAGCGGATACGACATGCTCAATATTACATTCGATAATGTGTATAACGAGCCGCAAATTAAGCTAGATAAGTTAATTCAATCGCTTGTAATGACTGTATATGTAGGTGGGAATAAGGAAGAACGCACTTTCATGAATGCAGAAGTTAAAGAGGGGGCGAGTATGAAGTGCGATAATCCCCTGATTAATTCAGTGAATCATGCAGCAGATATTGCTCAATGGATTATCGATGAAAGTAATTTACGAGCTCTATATCAAGTAAATTGGCGTCAGAACCCAGCACTAGAATGCGGTGACATAGTATTCGTTGAGGACTCTTTCGGAGCTGAAAAACAAAGTCGAATCACCAAGCAAGAATTTGAGTTTGCAGGATATCTTTCAGGCAAAACAGAAACAAAAGGCGGTGTTTAAATGTGGATTACGCCTAAACTCAATTGGAGTTATTCCGATTTTTATAACTTTGAGGATTTGAATCGAGTCGAAAATAATACAGAAGTCGTTGCGAATCTAATAGCATATTTTATAGCTATACCAGCAATGTCGTTTATTACGAATCGCGATATGAAACGCTTCGAATTTGCCGATAGTCTAAACCGTATTGAAGGTAATCAAGATGGCTTACGGCAACGCTATACTCCAGTTGGATGGCTTACCAATAAACTTGACTGGGAAGAAAATTCAGCGTTTTCCTTTAACGATGCTAAGCGGCTTGAACATAATTTAAACTTATTATACAAGCATTACAAAGGTAACACGGAACTCGTGCCCATTTGTGGTGCTTTTATATGTGGAGAGGAGGCCGTATCAACCGACAGTGTGGGCAAACCGCGAAGTGGAACGACCACGTA
>JAVWKG010000207.1:0-917 GCA_036638655.1 Lysinibacillus sp.
GAACTGGTTCAAAGCTTCAATGGAATTATCAGCAGAGGCACATGCCGATGTACAGTGCATTATCCAAAACTGGATCGACTCATCGATTTCGAAAACAGTGAACGCGCCAAAAGGTTACACAGTGGAGCAAGTGCAAAATGTGTACGAACGTTTATATAAAGGTGGAGCAAAAGGCGGTACAGTTTACGTGGATGGTTCACGTGATTCACAAGTACTAACGCTAAAAGCCGAAGAATCAAATTCAGATGAGCAAATGGAATTTGAAGAATTAAAGCAAGAAGAAGTTGTCGTAAAACGTCAAGTTGTATTAGTGGATACAATCAAACCATTATCAGATACGGACGTAACAATCGGATCTGAAATCGGAAACACATGTCCAGTATGCCGTCAAGGTACGGTAGAGGAAATGGGTGGCTGTAACACATGTACAAACTGTAGTGCACAGCTGAAATGTGGATTATAAAATAAATTCGCAACGTTTATAAAAGGTGATGAAACACCCCTTTAGATTAATTTTATCTAAAGGGGTGTTTTTTTGACCAACTATAGAAAGTTGTAACAAAGAAGGTTGTGGTACAGGGGAATCGGCATGGATATTACACTTATATCGTTGGAAAAACTGATCTAATAGTATTAATGAATCTATAATTATAAAGCTTTTATTTGCAAACGAGTCATTTAATTTAGTAGAGTAATGAATTTTGTATAACTACAAATTTGGTAATTGCTGTATAATTATAGGCGTGTTAATCTCTATAAGGCTTACTTTTAGGTGGAAAGCAGTTTCTTAATTCACTAGGGAATTTTTTGAGTAAAATAAAGGGAAACTGAAGGGGTGTTTCATGATAATATTCGAGGCAAATAAAGCGAGTAAAAAGATAGACGGAAAAATGCTTTTGAAAGATGTTTCTATAAGC
>JAVWKG010000208.1:0-880 GCA_036638655.1 Lysinibacillus sp.
GTTATTGAGAAGAAAACGAAGAAAAATCGTATCTTCTTTGGTTGTGATCGTTACCCTGAATGTGAATTTACATCATGGGATCGTCCAATTGGAAGAGATTGTCCGAAGTGTTCTCATTACTTAGTTCAGAAAAAAGTACGTGGTGGTCAACAAATTATTTGTAGTGACTGTGATTATAAAGAAGACGTGCAAAAATAAAAAGCTTGTCTATTGTAATTAAAATTGTGTATAATACAAACGTCGAGGGACTAAAACATTATGTTTTAAGTCCCTTTATTATTTTTTTACTTGAGGAAAGAGGGTTAAAAAATGTCAGAAATGAAAGTAACAGTCATTGGAGCGGGACTTGCAGGAAGTGAAGCCGCATTCCAAGCAGCTGAAGCAGGGGTCAAAGTTGACCTATACGAAATGAGAAAAATTAAAAAAACACCAGCTCATCATACAGATAAATTTGCAGAATTAGTTTGTACGAACTCACTTAGAGCAAATAGTATCACAAATGGAGCAGGTCTTTTAAAAGAAGAAATGCGTCAGTTAGACTCAGTGATTATCGCTTCAGCTGATAAACACCAAGTACCAGCTGGTGGAGCATTAGCAGTAGATAGAGAAGGTTTTTCTTCAGAAGTGACTGAGCGTGTAAGTAGTCATCCAAATATTACGGTTCACCATGAAGAAATCACGTCCATTCCAGAAGAAGGGATTACGATTATTGCGACTGGTCCTTTAACATCTGAACCTTTAGCCGAAAGTATCAAAGAATTTACTGAATCAGACGGGCTGTATTTTTATGATGCGGCAGCACCAATCATTGATAAAAATACGATTGATATGGACAAAGTCTACTTAAAATCTCGTTATGACAAAGGAGAAGCAGCATATT
>JAVWKG010000209.1:0-603 GCA_036638655.1 Lysinibacillus sp.
TTCTGTCAGATGTTTGCCAGTGGCATCTCCACCGCTATGTAAAATCCGTTTATGCTGATGAGCGCCTTCTAAACCGAGGGAGATTGAACCATCAGAAAGGCGATCGACAGGGAATCCTTCTAAAATGAGCTGATGTGTTTGCATTTGGCCTTCTTGAATTAATGTTTGAACATTCGATTGGTGATTGTGAAAAACACCTGCTTGAATCGTGTCGTCCTCGTGTGATTGTATGGAATCTTCTTTACTATAGACAGCTGCGATTCCACCTTGTGCGAAGTAGGAACTATGTTGTCTAAGCGCTCTTTTAAAATAATGTCTTCGTCTTTTGGGAGTAAACGCGCACATTGTAATGCGGCGACACCACTGCCGATAATAATTGTCTTGCTCATTTACCGTTCCACCTTTACAGTTGTCTTGTCACATATATTTACATAAAATTTGAAATAAAACAAGCGTTCTTAGAGGGGATAGGTGATTAGATGGTTTATTTAGATTATGCAGCAACAACACCTATTCTTCCTGAAATTTCTCAAGCAATGATTCGATGTTTGTCTGTAGAAGGTGATTTCGGAAACCCAGCCTCACAATCACATCATTATGGTT
>JAVWKG010000209.1:613-878 GCA_036638655.1 Lysinibacillus sp.
GCAACTAAGTATTATGGGAATTCGTCAAGTTTACATGAAGCGGGTTGGATGGCAGAACAGTTGCTAGAGAATGCACGAGAGATCATCGCGCAGACTTGTGGCGTATCGAAAGAGGGAATCTATTTTACTGGAAGCGGTACAGAGGGGAATTTAATCGCAATTTTATCGATTGTTGGTGCGCAAAAAGGCAAACATATTATTACATCCGCAGCCGAACATACTTCTGTACACGCGGCAATGAATGCGTTGGAGAAACAAGGTTATG
>JAVWKG010000210.1:0-331 GCA_036638655.1 Lysinibacillus sp.
CGGATTTAGCATATAAAGCAGCAGAAGCAGCGATGAAAGATGCAGGTATTACGGCGGATCAAGTCGGTCTGATTTTAGTAAATACAGTGACACCTGATCAACCATTCCCATCGGTAGCTTGCATGGTGCAAGAGAAAATCGGTGCGAAAAATGCAGCGGCAATGGATCAAGCAGCAGCTTGTGCAGGATATATTTATGGATTAGTAACTGCAAAACATTTTGTCGAAGCAGGTACATATGATTATGTATTAGTTGTCGGTGTTGAGAAATTATCGAAAATTACAGATTGGTCTGATCGTAACACTGCCGTTCTTTTCGGAGATGGTGCTTG
>JAVWKG010000210.1:341-866 GCA_036638655.1 Lysinibacillus sp.
CTGTAGTCGGTAATGTTTCAGAAGGTAAAGGCATTTTATCATTCGAATTAGGCGCAGATGGTACTGGCGGCAAGCATTTATATCAAGATGAGGAAGATCATATTGTGATGAATGGTCGTGAAGTATTCAAATTTGCAGTCCGTCAAATGGGCGAATCAGCAATTAATGTCATTGAAAAAGCTGGTTATACAAAAGAAGACGTTGATTTCCTAATTCCACACCAAGCGAATATTCGCATTATTGAATCGGCTCGTAAACGACTAGAATTGCCTGAAGAAAAAGTGGCGACAGTCATTAGCAAATATGGTAATACGTCAGCAGCTTCAATTGGTAATGCGATGGTTGAATGTGTTGAAAATGGTCAGATTAAAGATGGTGACCTTTTAGTATTAGTCGGCTTCGGTGGCGGCCTAACTTGGGGCGCATTAACTTTAAGATACGGAAAATAATTTGAGGTAAAGAGAGAAGGGGTTTTTAAAAATGACGAAACATAGAGTAGTAATTACAGGTATTGGTGCAGTGACA
>JAVWKG010000211.1:0-857 GCA_036638655.1 Lysinibacillus sp.
TTCTTTTTCTATCGCCCATAGTTGACTAATTCCATAAGCTATCTTTTGAATTTCATGGTGCTGATTAGTTGAAGTTAATTGGATATTTTCTAAAGATTCATAAACTTTCATATATGCTTCCACATCTTGTTCAGCGGAATGATATGTAATTTTTGAATTAAGTAATACAGGGGAGAAGGGGAAAAGCCAGTTTATTACGCCGTATGTAACGATAACAGCAAGAGCCATTATTAAGTATTTTTTCATGATAACCCTCATTTCAAAATATTAGATTATTGCATTACTCAGTTTTTTTGCTGTGCATTTTAAGCTTATCAAATCCACCAACCAATTTCCATATTTATCTAATTCTAGTTCGTTATGCCAATAAATTTGCGAATATTCAAAGTTCTTAATTGCAAATATAGAATTTATATGATAAAAATTAAATTGCAAGATAATTTACTATTTGTAAATTAAATAATGACCTGGGGGTATTCAAAATGAGATTACAAGGTAAAGTAGCAATTATTACAGGTGCAGCAAACGGTATGGGTGCTGAAGAAGCAAAATTATTTGCAAAAGAAGGCGCAAAAGTTGTTGCAACTGACTTTAATGAAGCTAAATTACTTGAAGTTGAAGCAGAAATTAAAGCTGCTGGTGGAGAAATCACAGCGATTAAGCAAAATGTTACTTCTGAGGACGAATGGAAAGCGGTCGTAGCTAAAACAGTTGAGTTATATGGGAAAGTCGATATTCTTGTAAACAATGCAGGCGTTGCGAGTCCAAATAGTTTCGCAAATATGGAAATGGACGAGTGGAATTCTGTTATGGACATCAACTTAAATGGTTGTGTGTTAGGGATGAAATACTGTATT
>JAVWKG010000212.1:0-496 GCA_036638655.1 Lysinibacillus sp.
AATTAAACCGAAATCTTCCGGTAATAGAAGTCTCGCTAATACAATCATTACAATAAATTGGATACCATACGCTCCGCCGCGCTCCATTAGTTTCCATAAAAGAGATGAAAAAACCTTGGTCTTTGTTATCTCCCCCCCCACCTAATCCATCCCCTTCTATTCCTAAAAAAATTTGTGATACTTGGACAATATTGATCCATAAATATTATTAACTTTCTTTTAAATTCTAATTTTAAATAGATTTCTTTATATTCTCCTTTTTTTACCTCCTCGAAATTCCTCTGTTTTAATAAAACATGTACTTGATCATTTTCCTTTGTTCTATTGATTGCATCATTATATTGAAAGTTTGTATATTGATTTAATTCATCGAGCATAGTTGAAATTCCATGAAAGTGGGTAGTAATTTTTTCAATATCAGAATTGGTTTTGCCCGTCCACGATTCACTGTTTCCTACTCGGTAAGCCGACATAAATTCGTCAATATAATGTACTT
>JAVWKG010000212.1:506-857 GCA_036638655.1 Lysinibacillus sp.
GAGGGTAATCCCCAACAGGAGCCTTATCCAAAAAAGCAGGTCTTATTTGGACAAATTTGGTTTGGCACAGTATGGAATTTGTCAGGAAGAGTCCTCCACCACCTTCAATTATTTCTTCAACCGAAAAAAGCTTATCCCCTTTGTTTGGGCGAGTGACACCCTGTTTTTTTTTATCTACTGCAGACACGAAATAACCAGCATGAACACACAGGCTACACTCTGGATGACTTTCCATATAATCTATCTGTTTCTGTAATTTATATTTATCTATCCAATAATCATCGCCCTCACATACAGCAATATATTTCCCTAGAGCTCTGTCAGTATTAATATTAACTACCGATATCTCTG
>JAVWKG010000213.1:0-602 GCA_036638655.1 Lysinibacillus sp.
TGACACGGGAAAACATTAGGCTCACCTATCACTTTAGTTGTTAAAAATGACGATTTTAAAAACTGGGAAACGGTTATGGGAATTGAACCAGTTGATGAGCGTGCTAAAAAAATGCGTCGCTTATCCAAACCACGTCCAGGACATGCCGACTTAGTAGGTGGGATTAAATTTGAACATGATGATTTAAGAAATGTCTTAGAGCGTTCATCAGCCCGTGAAACAACTATGCGCGTTGCGATTGCAGCTATTTGTAAGCAGATGTTACAAGCACTAGATATTGAAGTGGCTAGTCATGTGTTAGAAATTGGTGGCGTTCGTGGAAGTATTCCAGAAAATATGACAGTTAGTGAGATTCAAGCAAAAGCGGAAAGCTCAGTTGTGAGATGTGTGGATCCTCAAATAGAAGAAGCGATGAAAGACAAAATTGATCAAACTAAGTTAGATAAAAATACAATTGGTGGTGTTGTGGAAGTTGTTGTCGGTGGCGTACCAATTGGTTTAGGTAGTCATACACAGTGGGATGCTAAGTTAGACGGGAAAATTGCTCAAGCCGTTGTATCGATTAATGCCTTTAAAGGGGTTGAATTTGGTGTTGGTTTTGA
>JAVWKG010000213.1:612-856 GCA_036638655.1 Lysinibacillus sp.
GCACGTCTTTACGGAAGTGAAGTAATGGATGAAATCATTTGGAGTAAAGAAGCAGGTTACACGAGAACAAGTAACAACTTAGGCGGTTTTGAAGGCGGCATGACAAATGGCATGCCAATCGTGGTTCGTGGTGTCATGAAACCAATTCCAACTCTTTACAAACCACTTCAATCTGTTGATATTGATACAAAAGAAGTTTATAAAGCTAGTGTGGAACGCTCAGATAGTTCTGCGGTACCAGCTG
>JAVWKG010000214.1:0-275 GCA_036638655.1 Lysinibacillus sp.
ATATGGATGCCAATATACAGGAATATAATGTACATGTACCCCTATCTTTTCTGCACGCATCAAATCAAATACCTCTTTACGATTAGCTTTTTCTATTTGTATCATATAAAGATGCCATCCTGAAGCCGTTTGTCCCAACTGCTTTGGAATTCTAATACCTTCTATACTAGAGAAAGCTTCATTATATCGCTGTGCAATTTCGCGACGTTTCTTAAGAAAACTATCAAGTTTTTTTAATTGAGATATACCTAATGCTGCTTGTAAATCCGTCATAC
>JAVWKG010000214.1:285-844 GCA_036638655.1 Lysinibacillus sp.
TAACCTAAGTCAGTCATTTCGTAATACCAATCACCTTGCTCCGTAGCGTACACAGTCTGTTCAATACCATGACTCCGAAACTTTAATAATTTTTTATAATATTCTTCATCGTCTGTTACAATAACTCCACCTTCTCCAGTAGTTATAGGCTTTACTGGATGAAAGCTAAACATTGTCATATGCGCTGTTGTACCAACTTTGCGACCTTTATACGTTGCTCCCAATGAGTGTGCTCCATCTTCAATAACGACTAAATTATGCTCTTTTGCAATAGTCATTATTTCATCGATATCAGTAGGTTGTCCTGTAAAGTCAACAGGAATAATCGCTTTTGTTTTTTCCGTAATGTTAGCACGAATTTGTAGTGGATCAATATTGTACGTTTCCGCATTGATATCCGCGAATACAACTGTCCCTCCCACATAGCGTACACAATTGGCACTTGCTGCAAACGTAATCGGTGACGTAATGACTTCATCACCTTCACCAATTTCCGCAGCATAGCAAGCTCCGTGTAGTGCGGCTGTTCCATTACAAAAGGCAACTGCGTATTTCACCC
>JAVWKG010000215.1:0-841 GCA_036638655.1 Lysinibacillus sp.
TGTCGCCTTTTTTCACAAGACCCATCGCGATACCTGCAACTGGTGCTTTAATCGGAACACCTGCAGCCATTAGAGACATAACTGATGCACAGATTGATGCTTGAGAAGTAGAACCGTTTGATTCTATTACTTCTGCTACACAACGAATTGCGTATGGGAAGTCCTCTTCAGATGGTAATACAGCTAAAATCGCACGCTCACCTAATGCACCGTGACCGATTTCACGACGACCTGGAGAACCATAACGACCTGTTTCCCCTACAGAGAACGCTGGGAAATTGTAGTGGTGCATAAAGCGTTTTGTTTCTTCAACACCTAATCCGTCAATGATTTGTACATCACCTAAAGGACCTAATGTTGTAATCGAAACTGCTTGTGTTTGTCCACGTGTGAACATTGCTGAACCATGTACACGAGGTAAAAGGTCTGTTTCAGATGATAATGGACGGATTTCGTCTTGTTTACGACCATCTGGACGGATTTTATCGTCTGTAATTAAACGACGTACTTCATCTTTCACCATCTTATCTAAGATGGCATGTACGTGTTTCATTGTATTTTCATCAGCTTCTTGTGCTTTATAAGATTCAATTACACGTTCTTTTACAGCTGTAATATTATCTTGACGCTCCTGCTTATCAACCGTTTGAATTGCCGTGTTCATATCCGCTTCACACGCCGCTTTAATCGCTACTGTTAATTCAGCATCTAATTCGAAAAGGACAACTTCGATTTTCTCTTTACCAACTGCTGCAACGATTTCTTCTTGGAACGCGATTAATTTTTTAATTTCTTCATGACCGAACATGATTGCTTCTAACATAATTTCTTCAGGAACTTC
>JAVWKG010000216.1:0-840 GCA_036638655.1 Lysinibacillus sp.
TGAATTATGTATTTAAAAATAATTTACCAAAAAATCAAACGAGTTTTGTAAAGGAATATGAGCGATTATTTATGTACTTTTTATTTTTAAAGGGTGCGATGATAGGGTTAGCGGGTTATCATCAAGTATTATCGGAGGACTTGGTCTTAAAATTAATACAATCTTTTACGAAGGCATTAGACAGCAACGCTGATTTCAGAAACTTAATGGAAAATATTTTGGATAAATAAAAGAGTCATATCAAATTGAACATTAAAATGTGACGAAATAGTAGTGTTTGAAAAAAATGATAAAATAATTTATTAAATATATTAAACATTGTAAAAGGCTGTCGATATAGAGAGTGTTGGAAGCAAATAGTCGGAAAACGTTTTGTTTCCAAACAGCCACAAGGACGTGGAAATAAAAAACATTCAAGGAGGAATTCCAAATGAGAATTCAAAATAACATTGCAGCGTTTAACGCGCACCGTAACTTAGCAAACAATACAACAAATACGAGTAAACATCTTGAAAAATTATCTTCAGGTTTCCGTATTAACCGTGCTGGTGACGATGCAGCAGGTTTAGCAATTTCTGAAAAAATGCGTGGACAAATCCGTGGTCTACAAATGGCTTCTAAAAACGCACAAGATGGTATTTCATTAATCAAAACTGCTGAGGGTGCATTAGAAGAATCACACGCAATTTTACAACGTATGCGTGAGTTAGCTGTTCAAGCATCGACTCAAACAAATGAGCGCGGTGACGATGCAGCTAAAGCGGCATCAGCAGCAGCAAAAACAGCATCAGCAGCAGGCAAGACAGCGTCAGCAGCAGGGAAATCTGCATCAGCAGCAGG
>JAVWKG010000217.1:0-837 GCA_036638655.1 Lysinibacillus sp.
AATACTTTAAGTCATTGAGTCATTTTTGTTTGGCTTTTCCATTTAAAATGGCATACGAAATTAGCCCAAAAACAAGCCCCCAAAAAGCACCGCCAATTCCTAGTAGAGATATATTTGCTGCGGTAGCAAGAAATGTAATTAATGATGCTTCACGAGTAGCACTATCATTCATCGCATTTGCAAGACTTCCAGCAATTGTTACAATCAAAGCAAGACCCGCCAAGGTACTGATGAATGCACTAGGGAAAGCTGTAAATAAGGCAGCCAGTGTCACACCGAATATACCGACTAAAATATAGAAAATTCCAGCAGCAATTCCTGCGATCCAGCGTTTAGATGGGTCTAGGTGTGATTCAGGACCTGTACAGATGGCTGCGGTAATTGCTGCAAGATTAAAAGCATGTGAGCCAAATGGAGCCATTAAAAATGATCCTAGACCTGTTACAGTCAGAATTGGCTTTAAGCTGGTTTGATAACCATCATTTCGCAATACTAGCAGACCGGGCATATATTGACCTGTTAATGTAATTAAAAATAAGGGTAGGGCAACGCTTAACAGTGCATTAATTGAAAATTCAGGTAGAGTAAAAACAGGGCGAGCGAGTTGTAGCTCAACACCAGAAAAATCGACCTGTGCTTGTAGCAATAGAAAGATAAACCCAAAAACAAGGACACTGACCACAGCATATCGTGCTGAAATTCGCTTCGCCAACAGATAAATTAAGAATAGTGTTATGGATAAAAATGGATCGATGCTGATGCTGGAAAATGCAGAGATGCCAAACTGTAGCAGAATCCCAGCGAGTAAGCCTGATGCGATGCTTGGTGGAATTAAAC
>JAVWKG010000218.1:0-524 GCA_036638655.1 Lysinibacillus sp.
ACAATCTTTAATTAAATATGGAGGTAAAGCATTTTTAATTGTTCTAATACTAATATTTATAGCTAGACCAATAGTAGTTATAGTTTGTACCGCTTTTGACATAAAAGCTGCTTGGTCTAAAAATGAGAAATTGTTTATGATGTGGGTAAGAGAAACAGGAGTTATACCTGCTGCCTTATCAGGAATAGTTGTTTCTAGTAAAGTTCCTGGCTACGAAGTAATTTCTTCTACTGTTTTTATGACTATTGTTGTAACTTTATTATTACAGGCAAGTACTACAAATATTGTCGCTAAAAAATTAGATGTGCTTGAGAAGTAGATAATTCAGTTACTTCAATATAAAAAAGACCTAAGATAAATATCTTAGGTCTTTTTATTGGCGGAGAAGGAGGGATTCGAACCCTCGCACCGGTTTAATCCAGCCTAATCCCTTAGCAGGGGATCCTCTTGAGCCGCTTGAGTACTTCTCCATTACATTATTAATTATATCTTATGAAAACCTTTATGTCAATGAATATAAATAA
>JAVWKG010000218.1:534-816 GCA_036638655.1 Lysinibacillus sp.
TTTACTATTTAAAGTATCTATATCTATCACTATAAAATAGAGGCAAAGAAAATCACAATTTCATTTGCCTCTATTTTAGATTACATATGTTTTTTTGCTTCTAATAACATTTCATTTGATTTTTGCATATATTCAATAGCTTGTTCTATGTACTTAGCTGTTTCTTCTTTTTTCATATCCTTAGCTTTACTTACCCATTCTTTAAATCCTTCTTCATGAGATTCATTATGGTTTACCCAGTGAACTAATAATATCTTTAAAGTTTTTTCATCTTTACTCATT
>JAVWKG010000219.1:0-812 GCA_036638655.1 Lysinibacillus sp.
TATCTTAATCTGCCGTACCGAATACGACGTCGATGTTGATACTAAACGTAAAATTGCATTGTTCACCAATGTTGAAGCGCGTGCTGTTGTAGTATGTAAAGATGCAAAAACCATCTATCAAATTCCACGTACGTTCTATGAGCAAAATGTTGATGACTTGATTTGTGAACGTTTTGGTTTTAATGATCTTCCTGAAGCAAATCTTGAAGATTGGGATAATGTCGTAGAAGCATTATTGAACCCAGAATACACAGTACGTGTTGCGATGGTGGGTAAATATGTTGAATTGCCAGATGCTTATAAATCTGTAAATGAAGCACTTTTACATGCTGGTATTCAAAATCGCGTTAAAGTTCAAATTGATTACGTCAATGCTGAAGACCTTGAACAGCAAGATGTGAGCGTTTTAAGTACTGCGGATGCGATTTTAGTTCCAGGCGGTTTCGGTGAGCGTGGTACAGAAGGCAAAATGCGTGCAATTCAATATGCACGTGAAAACAATGTTCCTTTCTTAGGTATTTGTTTAGGTATGCAATTGGCAGTGATTGAATTTGCACGCCATGTTGCAGCGATGCCAGAAGCAAGCTCAACTGAATTTAATCGTTCAACCAAGTATCCATTAATCGGTCTCATCACTGAATGGTTAGATGAACGTGGCGAGTTACAACAGCGTAGCCTTGAATCAGACCTCGGTGGTACGATGCGTTTAGGCGCACAAAAGTCTGAACTGGTTGAAGGTTCTAAAACACGTGCAGTCTACGGCAAAGCTGAAATTACTGAACGTCATCGCCATCGTTATGAAATGAATGATC
>JAVWKG010000220.1:0-808 GCA_036638655.1 Lysinibacillus sp.
TTAAGATAGATATATTTTAGCATAAATCATATTTTCTTGCATTGATATAGAACTTATTTAAAAAATGTATTAGATATAGTAAAACGTCAAAATTAAAAGAAACAGAGCAACTTGTAGTGAATAAAATTCATATTCAAATAGTCATAAGGAATATATAATGCCGATTACGGGTATTAATTGGAAACATTTAAATAAAAGATCATATTATTTAAGGTAAGTACAGATTACTTATCCAATAAGTAGTTATTATAAAAAACATCTCTAAGCCCCTTAGATTGCTTGACTTGAATGTATAATTATGATATTATATCAATGTTGTAGACCTCGAGCTACAACCGCACTTATAAGGTATAAAGTGGAATATCCCACCTTGGTAGGCGAGTCTAAGAAAAAACGGAGGTGTAAATGAATGTACGCAATTATTGAAACTGGTGGTAAACAAATCAAAGTAATGGAAAACGATACAATCTTCATTGAAAAGTTAGATCTTAACGAAGGTGAAAATGTTACTTTTGATAAAGTTTTATTTGTAGGAGGAGATTCTACAAAAGTTGGTGCTCCATATGTGACCATATACTAAAGTTAAAATTGATAAAATTAATGGTTAATTATGACAAAAGTTAATGTTGTTAAAGATATTGATTTAATTAAGTCAATAGAAGTGTATGATCATGCTGGATTTGCTGGTCATGGTGATGATATTGTTTGTGCTGGTATTTCAACAATTATCTTCGGTGGTTTAAATGCTTTAATAGAATTTGGACTAAGTGAAGAGTGTGTAGAAATTAGTGAGGCAACGATAAATATT
>JAVWKG010000221.1:0-777 GCA_036638655.1 Lysinibacillus sp.
TCAGAACCGTTCCTAAATAAAGTAATGGATGCCTCATGAAAAGTTCTATAATGAATATTAGAATCTTCTAAGTCAAAAGTTTTTTCTATCTTTTTAATAAACAAACTGTACAGTTCATCTCTTGCTGCATTAAATTCTTCTTTATTAATCATAAATTCACCTCCAACCCAATAATAACTCAGGAAATGAAATATATGTAATAACTTTCTGCTCTCAAAACCACACCAAACTAGTCGTTCGTGTCTTTTAAAGACTTACACCTTATCGGTTGCTCCTCACACATTTTTAAAACGGCTGTTTGATGCAGTTTTCAAAGCATAATAAAAACCCCTCTCAATCCGCAGAAAGGGGTTCTTGCCTATTGTGGTAAAACTATTAAATTGTCGATTAAAAAGTACAAAGCTTAATTTTGAGCTACACGCTTAAGCTGGCGTGTTTAGCATGTAATAACGTTTTCCTGTGTTTCCGCACAGTTTTATTAGCCTTTATCTTAATATAGATACCTAATCTCTTTAAGGTAAATGCCGGCCGTGTATGTCTTACTCCGAACGAGTTTGTCAAGCGCGGGTCGGTCGTCTGTCTTTGTCGCTACGCTTTGAAACATTTAAGTTCAAAATATTAAGTTCAAAAGAAGAAACCTTACCGACCTCCCCTCCAGTTTACCATATGGAAAACGCCATATTTACCCACTTATTCTCCACTTTTTCTACTCTGCCATTTTTAAGTAATCTACACCGAATAACAGAATCGCTAAATCCTCGTAAGCTTTATTAGCGT
>JAVWKG010000222.1:0-776 GCA_036638655.1 Lysinibacillus sp.
ACCAGTAACTGATATAGTTGTTATGGTACAAAAAGAAGTTGCTGATAGAATGAATGCAAAACCAAGTACAAAAGATTATGGAGCTTTATCAGTAGCTGTCCAATATTACTGTGATACTGAGATAGTTGCAAAAGCGCCTAGACACATGTTTATGCCACAGCCAAATGTTGATTCAACAGTTATTGGACTTCATGTTAGAGAAGAAAGAAAATATAAAGTTGATGACGAAGAGACATTCTTTAAAACAGTTAAAGCATCATTTGGACAAAGAAGAAAGACTTTACTTAACTCATTAAGTGGACTTGGTTTCTTAAGTAAGGATGAAATAAGAACTGCTTTACAATGTGCTAATATAGATGAAAAAAGAAGAGGGGAAACTTTATCAATAGAAGAGTTTGCCACATTAGCAAATGAAGTAAATAGAATTCATATGGAAAATAAGTAATATATAGGCTAGTCTTAGGACTAGCTTTTTTAGTGTAAAAAATTAAACTTCAAGCAAGTTAAAGGGTATATTAAAAAAAGATATATCCTTATTAAGGTAAAAAAATATTTACAACTATATCCATTAGTGATATATTATAAATAGATATAGATATATCACTAATGGATATATCCGAGAAAGATATAAAAAGAATAGAAGGTGATTAAAATTAGTAGAAATAATTCGCTACAAGAGGAGCAATTAACAGAACCAGGATATTATATATTATTAGCCTTACTAGTGCCTATGCATGGATATGGAATATCAAAATATATAGAAGAGCTAACAGAAG
>JAVWKG010000223.1:0-773 GCA_036638655.1 Lysinibacillus sp.
ATGTGTCTTCTAAACCAGTCAATTCCTTTTGAAGGTCTTGTAATTTCCCAGCATCACTTGAGTTGTCAATCATTGCGGCTTGAGTTGTCTCGATTTGCGTTTCGATCTTTTCAATCTCATCCTCAATGTTATCCCACTCTTTTTGTTCCATATAGGTTAACTTTTGTTTGGCCTTTACTTCTTGCTCAACATGTTCGTCTGTTTTTTTAGAAGTTCCTTTATGTGCGTTATCCGTTTCTTTAGGTTTTTCTTGTTTTTCTAAATACTCACTCATATTCCCAAAGAAAGGCTCAATTTCAGCCTTACCTTTAAAGACTAACAATTTATCCATTGTTTTGTCTAAGAAGTAACGATCATGACTGACTGAAATAACCGCACCAGGAAATTGCTCTAAATAATCTTCTAAAATAGTTAAAGTTTCAATATCCAAATCATTCGTTGGTTCATCTAATAATAAAACGTTAGGTTGTTGAATTAAAATTTTCAGTAGATACAAGCGACGTTTTTCACCACCAGATAAGTTACTGATAACTGTTCCGTGCATATTTCTTGGGAATAAAAAACGTTCTAGCATTTCTGTTGTTGAAATACTACTTCCATCTTTTTGTTCAACCATCTCAGCTTGTTCTTGTAGGTACTGGATCATGCGTTTAGATTCGTCCAGTCCTTCATTTTCTTGGGTATAGTACCCGATTCTAACAGTTTCACCTAAGTCAATACTACCACTGTCTAAACTTAATTTTCCTGCAATGAGGTTCAACAAAGTAGATTTT
>JAVWKG010000224.1:0-769 GCA_036638655.1 Lysinibacillus sp.
GGTGGATATTTTATTAAAAGAATTTGCAAAAGGGGCTATAACAGAAGAAGAGTATTTAGCAAAACGAAAATATATGTAACTAATAGATAATTGAGGGGGAATTGAGATGAAAATTCTGATTGTTGATGATGAGCCTAAAATACTAGAAATCGTGGATGCGTACTTGATATCAAAAAACTACTCAGTATATAAAGCAACATCAGGAAAGGAAGCTTTAGAAAAATATCATTTTATTTCCCCTGATTTGGTTATACTAGATTTAATGTTGCCAGATATCAGTGGTCTTGATGTGTGCGAAACAATTAGAAAAGAAACGGAAACACCAATCATCATGCTAACAGCAAAATCGGGAGAAGAAGACATTTTGAAAGGACTTGCTCTAGGTGCAGATGATTATATAGTGAAACCATTTAGTCCAAAGGAACTTGTTGCAAGAGTTGAGACCGTTTTAAGACGGTCTTCAACATTTTCTAGTCATGGGAAATTAATCTTTAACGATGGTGAGTTAATTATTATTCCAAGTACTCGACAAGTATTTTTAACAAATAATGAGTTAGCATTAACTTCTTCTGAATTTGATATTTTAGCTATTATTGCTTCTAATCCAAATCGTATTTTTTCTAGAAGTCAGTTGATAGAAATAGTAAAGGGAATGGAGTTTTCTGGATTAGAAAGAACAATTGATTCACATATAAAAAATTTACGCCATAAAATAGAAAAAGATCCAAAAAAACCAAATTATATTGTAACAGTTCATGGTAGCGGTTAT
>JAVWKG010000225.1:0-767 GCA_036638655.1 Lysinibacillus sp.
TCAATTGTGGTGGGGTCATCGTATCCCTGCTTGGTATGATGTTGAAGGCAACATTTATGTAGGGCGTTCTGAACAAGAAGTGCGTGAGAAAAATAACATCGCTGCCGATGTAGAACTTAACCAAGATGAAGATGTTCTTGATACATGGTTCTCTTCAGGTCTTTGGACATTCTCTACACTGGATTGGACAGGTGATGAAGCGAAAGATAAAGAAAACTATTTCTTAAATACTTTCCACCCAACAGATGTATTGGTGACAGGTTTTGACATCATCTTCTTCTGGGTTGCGCGTATGATCATGCTTACGATGCACTTTATGAAAAATGAAGATGGTACACCACAAGTACCATTTAAAACTGTGTATGTACATGGTTTGGTACGTGATGGTGAAGGTCAAAAAATGTCTAAGTCTAAGGGGAATGTACTTGACCCATTAGATTTGATTGATGGCGTAGATCTTGAAACTTTAGTTCAGAAACGTACGACAGGTTTGATGAATCCGAAGCAAGCAACCAAGATTGAAAGAATTCCCAGAAGGCATTCAAGCTTACGGTACAGATGCGGTTCGTTTTACTTTCTGTGCACTTGCTAATACTGGCCGTGACATTAAGTTCGACATGAAACGTGTTGAAGGTTACCGTAACTTTGCCAATAAAATTTGGAATGCAACTCGTTTCGTAATGATGAATTGCGAAGAGCAAGCCATTGGTCAAGACGTTCGTGAAGATCTTTGGGAGCTTCCTGAACAGTGGATTGTAAGTCGTTTA
>JAVWKG010000226.1:0-766 GCA_036638655.1 Lysinibacillus sp.
TAATCCTTTATCCCTCATGATAGAACTAACATCAGCAAAGTCTAAGTTTATAAGACCTGGTACTTTTATTAAATCAGATATTGACTGTATACCTTGTTTAAGTACATTATCAGCCATAGAAAAGGCATCTATCATTGATGTATTAGCTTGTACTATTTGTAATAATCTATCATTTGGTATAGTTATTAAAGTATCAACATTTTCATTAAGATTTTTAATTCCTTCTTCAGCATTTTTCATTCTTACTCTACCTTCAAATCCAAAAGGTTTCGTAACAACACCTACTGTAAGTATCCCCATTTCTCTTGCTAATTTAGCAACTACTGGCGCTGCACCTGTTCCAGTACCACCACCCATACCTGCAGTTACAAATACAATATCTGTTCCTTCAAGTAAGCTTACAATTTGTTCTCTACTTTCTTCAGCAGCTTTTTTCCCTACTTCTGGCTTAGCTCCAGCCCCTAATCCTCTTGTAAGTTTTTCTCCGATTTGAATTTGATTTTGTGCCATTGATGATAATAAAGCTTGTTTATCAGTATTCATTGAAATAAATTCTATTCCTTTTACACCTTCACTAATCATTCTATTGACAGCATTGTTCCCTCCGCCTCCAATACCAATAACTTTTATAACAGCATCATTATTGTCAGTCTCTATGTCAATTCTATTATTATTCATTATTTTAACCTCCCTATCTTCTGAATTATATTATTATGTATTATGATTATATCATTTTACTTACAGTTTTTGTTAACATAACTAACTT
>JAVWKG010000227.1:0-236 GCA_036638655.1 Lysinibacillus sp.
TAATAAAGTCGATAATCCTGAGATGAGAAATGATATTTTTGAATTTTATTCTCTTGGATTAGGTGACCCAATTCCTGTTTCAGGAAGTCACGGTCTTGGTTTAGGAGACGTATTAGATAAAGCGTGTGAGCACTTTGCTAATGTTCCAGACACAGAAGAAGATGACGTGATTCGATTTAGTTTAATCGGTCGACCAAATGTAGGAAAATCATCATTAATTAATGCTATTTTAGGTG
>JAVWKG010000227.1:273-763 GCA_036638655.1 Lysinibacillus sp.
TCATTTACTTCTCCTGATGGTCAAAAATTTGAGATGATTGATACAGCTGGTATGCGTAAAAAAGGAAAAGTTTACGAAAGTACTGAAAAATATAGTGTGATGCGTTCAATGCGTGCTATTGATCGTTCTGACGTTGTTTTAGTTGTTCTTAATGCTGAAGAGGGAATTCGTGAATACGATAAACGTATTGCAGGATTTGCCCATGAAGCAGGAAAAGGAATTATTATCGTTGTGAATAAATGGGATACTCTTGAAAAAGTTAACCATACAATGAAAAACTTTGAAGATGATATCCGTAGTGAGTTCAGATACTTAGATTACGCACCAATCGCCTATGTATCAGCTAAAACAAAACAACGTTTACACACATTACCTGAAATGATTGAAACAGTTAGTCAAAATCAAACTTTACGAATCCCATCATCTGTTTTAAATGATGTGATTATGGATGCAGTAGCCATCAATCCAACACCAACAGATAAAGGGAAAC
>JAVWKG010000228.1:0-758 GCA_036638655.1 Lysinibacillus sp.
CCGTAAAAAATTGGACTAAATGAAATCGGTCTAATACATGAATAGCCGTTGGAAAAACAGATTTAATCGCACCTGCCATTGCCGCTGCGAAATCACTGACTGCAGTTTGAATCGTTCCTGTTACTTTCTTTAAAAGGGATTCAATTGCTTCTTGATCTCTGCGAGGAACAATCGCTAAAATCCGCCCTGTTTCAGCGTTTAAGACACTTGTCGCATAGTTATGCCCTTTACGTAAAGCGAATTCATCTACACAAACATGTTTGGCACTTTCTTCAACTACTTGATCCGGTGCATACGTGTAAAACCAGCGTTCAACTGTTGTATAGGGAAGTGCATATTCACGTGCAATATCTGCAATGGAGCGACCATGACAACGTTTCGTAATTTCACGACGAAAGGATTCTGTCGAGGAATGAACAAGCCCTAATCCGTAGTCAAACGTGAATGTAAATCCACAATTTTTACAACGTTGACGAGGAACAAATAGCTCAATCCAAAGAACACCGATATGCCAAGCATACCCGTGGCGAAAACGACGTAGAGAACGGTCGTGACAAACAGTAGCCCCTTGGCAAATCGGACAACAAATTGTTTGGGGTGCAACTTTCACAGGAAAAATAGTAGGTTCCTCATCAGATGGTAAATCTATTTCAAAAAAAGATGGTAACGGTAGAATCAATTTGATAAACTTAGTATACAAGGCGAAAACTCCTATCGTGGTTTGTCTCAGCAACAATTACGATACGCGAGTTTTCTCT
>JAVWKG010000229.1:0-755 GCA_036638655.1 Lysinibacillus sp.
TAGCTCCATTTTGATTCGCTTCTTGAATCAAAATGGAGCTATTTTTTTCGACCCTCAGTTCAACTGTTTTGCTTGATTAATCCCCCGTGTAACCTAGCAGGGGGGATATTAGTTAATAGAGTTTTGAATAAATTTCAAAAATATTAGGTGGTAAACTTTGCATTTTCGATGGGTTAATTAAGAATATAGTAAGTTTTTAATTCATATAATTTAGTAATAAAGGGGAAATATAATTTTGTATAAATTCCTAAAAAGGAGTATGTAACCCAAATGGAAAAGGTATTAGTGAGTATTCACTGTCCCGCATATAATCATGAAAATTATATAGCAGATGCTATTGATAGTTTTATAATGCAGCAAACAGATTTTAAGTATGAAATATTAATTCATGATGACGCTTCAACGGATCGAACGGCAGAAATTATTAAAAAGTATGAGAAAGAATATCCCGAATTAATAAAACCAATCTATCAAACAGAAAATCAAAAATCAAAAGGAATATCAATAACCCAGTTGAATCTTCAAAGAGCAAAAGGGAAATATATTGCTATTTGTGAGGGGGATGACTATTGGGTAGATCCTCAAAAGTTACAAAAGCAGATAGCCTATATGAAAAACAATCCACAATGTAGCCTATGTGTTCATGCTGGTTATGTAGTAACGGCAACTGAGAAAAAATTAGAATCGTATAATCGTCCAAATAAAGGGGATAAAATTTATACTGTTGAAGACGTGATTGAAGGTGATGGAGGTCT
>JAVWKG010000230.1:0-752 GCA_036638655.1 Lysinibacillus sp.
CGTATTCTCTATTACAGGTAGAGGTACTGTTGCAACTGGTAGAATTGAAGCTGGTATTATCAACACAGGAGATCCTGTAGATATCATCGGTATGGGTGAAGAAAAATTAACTTCTACTATTACAGGAGTTGAGATGTTCAGAAAAATCCTTGACAGAGGTGAAGCTGGTGATAACGTAGGTCTATTGTTGAGAGGTATTGAAAAAACTGACATCAAGAGAGGTATGGTAATCGCTAAGAAAGATTCTGTTAAGCCACACAAAAAATTCAAAGCTTCTGTTTATATCCTTTCTAAAGAAGAAGGTGGACGTCACACTCCATTCCACAACAAATACCGTCCTCAGTTCTATGTAAGAACTACTGACGTTACAGGTGAAATCTTCTTACCAGAAGGTGTAGAAATGGTAATGCCTGGTGATAACTTAGAGATCACTGTAGAATTGCTACAACCAATCGCTCTTAACGTAGGTCTTAGATTTGCGATCAGAGAAGGAGGTAGAACAGTAGGTTCTGGTCAGGTTACTGAAATCTTAGAATAATTATCTAAATAATAAAAGTTCCGAAAGGAAACTCTCGGAACTTTTTATCTACGGGCATCGTCCAATGGTAGGATACCGGTCTCCAACACCGTTGATCAGGGTTCGAATCCTTGTGCCCGTGCAAATATAAATTATGAGTTCATTTGTCGATTTTTTAAAAGGTTCTTATAACGAATTCAGACATAAAGTTGAATGGCCAAAATGGTCAGACTTA
>JAVWKG010000231.1:0-735 GCA_036638655.1 Lysinibacillus sp.
TAGGTATTACAGTTGGTCATGATTGGGACGATATCATTCCTCAACATAAGGGAACAGAATCCGTACCTGAAGAGGTGGGCGCATTAATCGAAAAATAAGCGAGGTGTGTGTATGTCGGATTATTTATTAAGCTTAGATGAAATGAAACAAGTAGATGACTATTTAGAAAAGGGCTATAAAATCCACAATGTGTATGAAAATTTAAGTGGGATGTTTGTTGAGTTTGAACGGCAGGAAATAGTTAGTTTACCAATTTTAACAGCAGAAGCGCGTAAATATTTTGCGGCAAAGCTACAAGAACAAGTTGCGGAAGTTTAGATAATGTTCTTGATCAAAATAAGAGCTTGTTTAGGCTGGCTAAGCACATGAAGCAAGGCCAGCCCTTTTTAGTTTGGATCACTGAATCTTTCTGTATTTAGTGCGCCGTTATTATGGAAGGCTGCGGATGATTAGTTAGATATCCTTAATATAGCTCTCCATAATTAAGATTTCAAACTACCACGATAATACTAGCCAATTTGCATCTTTTACTAGCAATTAACCCGCTGTTATTAGCCATTTTGGTTAAACAGACTATGGTTTTATCACTTGTAGTTCCTTTAATAGCCAACTTTTTAGCGTTACTAGCCAATTCACGTTTTATTAGCCGAATTACCTCAGTTACTAGCCAATTTCGTCGCATTACAAAAACTTCTCGATGTAGGTCATTCCAAACTAAAGCAAAACGTCAATTCT
>JAVWKG010000232.1:0-732 GCA_036638655.1 Lysinibacillus sp.
AATTTTCGGAATGCTTGATCAATTTTTAACAAATTAATCGAAGCATTCCATAGGGGAGACTCTAATTATTAGCGTTAAGTTTAATTTTTATACTATTTAAGAACACTTATAAGAAATAATTTATGACTAGATACTTGGATTTAATCGTTAAGAAATGAGCTGATTCAATTTAATAAATCAGCTCATAATAATTGAATATACTATGCCTTGAATTGTCTCAGCGCTCTATTGAGTTCTTCAGATAATGTTTTTAGGGTAGCAGAACTTTTGACGATTTCTTCTGATCTTGCTGACGTTTGTTCAGCAATGGCCGATAGCTCAATTGCTTCTCCCACAATCAAATCCACAGAAGTAATCATTTCTTGGAATGTGCCATCTACTTCCTGCATGCGTTTTATACCTTCATTTACCCCGTTTTCATTTCGATCCATCGACTCAACCGCTTTGACGGTATCGGCTTGGATGACACCAATCAATTTTTGAATGTCAGCTGCAGAGCCATTTGTATTGGCATCATCTCTTGAAAGAGTGGGACCACTTTCAAGTAGGCCACTAAATGACTGTGATCATGTTTCGAGATTGGCTTCGGCTTCATTATTGGTCATTCTGGACTGTCATCGAAATATAAGTACCTAGTCCGATAAGAAATAAAATGGTTGGTACTAAATAAAAAGCAACATTTTTGATTGAAGTTTCTTCAATATGATACAACTTGTTTGTAATAATACTCGT
>JAVWKG010000233.1:0-463 GCA_036638655.1 Lysinibacillus sp.
TTCCTGCGTCTCTGGAACACTAAAATAAGCATCCAAACCTAATTTTCTAAACCCAAGCAATAACCCCTCACTCAATACGCGGTAAGCTTCTGTAACCGTTTCAGGCATATCTGGATAGTTTTCAGAAACAATAATGGAATATGTAAGTTCTTGATCATGTAAAACAGCACGTCCACCTGTTGGGCGACGAACAAAACCTAAATTTTGATCCTTCACTGCCTGCAGATTAATATCGCGCTCAGCTTGTTGAAAATACCCAATTGATAACGTCGCAGGGTTCCATTCATAAAAACGGATGATTGGTGGCATACTTCCCTCACTATGCCAATCTAATAACGCTTCATCTAACGCCATATTAAAACTAGGACTACACGGACCTGAATGAATAAAATACCATTGTTTTTTCAAAATCACATCTTCTCCTCTAATTCAATTTCGCCTTGCCGTAATTGCGTCCAGATTT
>JAVWKG010000233.1:473-727 GCA_036638655.1 Lysinibacillus sp.
TGTTCCCCTATGCAGCAGTTTTTGAAACTCCTCTGAATAAAATTGGAGATTTGACATTCATCCTCCACTTATTAAAGAGGCAACTTTCGCTGAAACAGGTTAACTATTTTAACAAACTGACTCGACTAACTGTAATACATCTCTTATAATAGACATAGAGAACGAAAGGGGCAATTTAGCAGTGACAATACTTTATACCATTTTAGCTGTTTTAGCGATTATTATCGTTTATGTATTAGTAAATTCATATCGAT
>JAVWKG010000234.1:0-720 GCA_036638655.1 Lysinibacillus sp.
CAGCGTACCGAATATGGCAGCAAGAGTAGTTGAATTTTTCACCAAAAATATTGTTCTTAACGTTAAAAAGGGCACGTAAACCAATTGAAGTATTAAAATCAGAACTATATTTTCCATCTGTAAAAAACCTTTCACAAAAAGTTTAATCTACTATAAGTGGATATCCGATTTGATCATTTAATGACGAAACTAGCTATTATAAAATTGCCTATTGAATTATTTCAAACATCTGAATGAACCAAATTCATAGGGTTTAACAATTTTTCCGATACTATGATTAACCTTAAAATTCTATTACTGCACGACCAACATTAACACAGCTGCAATCATGGAATGAATCAAATGCTTTATTAATATCATCTAATTTTATGCGCTCTAAAACTAGTTCATCAAGCTTGAATTTCCCATCCAAATACAATTGTGCAATCATAGGAAAGTCACGGAATGGTTGTGTATCTCCGTAGAAGCTTCCTTTCAGTACCTTTCCAACTCGGTGGAATCCTCCAGCAGGTAAACTTAGTTTCTGCTCTGGATTGAAAGCACCTACTACGACTACCGTTCCACCTTTACGCGTAATTTTCCATGCGTTTTCAGTAGCAATTGTATGACCTGAACAGTCGATTGCATAATGAACACCAACACCATTTGTTATTTCTTTAACAATTGCTTCAATATCTTGATCTTTTGTGTTTATAGTGTGTGTTGCACCAAATTGTTTAG
>JAVWKG010000235.1:0-719 GCA_036638655.1 Lysinibacillus sp.
CCCCCGGTTCGCTTCATTACGCTATGTATTCACGTAATGATAGTGCAACGAATTGCACTGGGTTTCCCCATTCGGAAATCGCCGGTTATAACGGTTCATATCACCTTACCGACGCTTATCGCAGATTAGCACGTCCTTCATCGCCTCTGACTGCCAGGGCATCCACCGTGTACGCTTAGTCGCTTAACCTCACAACCCGAAGATGTTTCGTAAAACATTCCACGTTGCGAAAATTTGAGAGACTCGAACACACCGCTTATCTGTTCTTATTACGGAGAACAGACACAGTGTGTCGTTTCAATTTTCAGCTTGATCCAGATTTTTAAAGAGCAAATATCTCAAACATGACTCAGAGAGTCAGTTTTGAGATATTGAGGTCGGCGACTTTCACTCACGAACCAGCAAGTGGCGTCCCCTAGGGGATTCGAACCCCTGTTACCGCCGTGAAAGGGCGGTGTCCTGGGCCTCTAGACGAAGGGGACACTGAAGTCTCAATCGCAAGACGCCTTGCTATTTACTTTTCATCAGACAATCTGTGTGGACACTACAAAGAACGTTTCTTTAAGGTAAGGAGGTGATCCAACCGCAGGTTCCCCTACGGTTACCTTGTTACGACTTCACCCCAGTCATGAATCACAAAGTGGTAAGCGCCCTCCCGAAGGTTAAGCTACCTACTTCTTTTGCAACCCACTCCCATGGTGTGACGGGCGGTGTGTACA
>JAVWKG010000236.1:0-716 GCA_036638655.1 Lysinibacillus sp.
CAATCAGCACCTACAATTGCATTTTCAAAACCTTGTTCAATACCAGCAGGACAATCTAGGATTACATAGTCAAATTCCTCTTTTAACTCCGTTACAATTCTTAGCATTTCATTTATGTCTACATCATTTTTATCCCTAGTCTGAGCTGTTGGCAAAAGAAATAAATTGCTAAACCTTTTGTCCTTTATTAACGCTTGCTTTAATCTACATTTTTCTTCTATAACATCAAGAAGTGTAAATACAACTCTATTCTCAAGTCCCATAAGCACATCCAAATTCCTAAGTCCTGTATCTCCATCAATTACAACTACTTTTTTGTCCATCGATGCTAAAGCCGTTCCTATATTTGCCGTAGTCGTAGTTTTACCTACTCCACCCTTACCAGATGTTATTACGATAGCTTCTCCCATTTAACAATACCTCCACTTATATGTATTTATTCACCAAATATGGCTCTACAACAATATTCCCATTTTTTATTTTAGCTACTTCCGGGTATTTCGGCTTCCCAATATCCTCCGGCGACCTAGTTATTACATTAGATATCTTCATTATCTGTGGCGTTAGTTCAAATGCTGCAATTATTGCATTATTATTTCCAGTTGAACCCGCATATACACAACCTTTTATAACTCCAAGAACTATAATATTTCCTTCTGCATATACCTCAGCTCCAGAATTTATATCTCCTACAATAACAACATTCCCTGAGTATT
>JAVWKG010000237.1:0-715 GCA_036638655.1 Lysinibacillus sp.
AAATAAATGGTGAAAGAATACTTGTGAAAGAAGTGAAGCAACCAAAAGGACAAGAAGAGAATAAAAGTACAGGCGAATTAGTTGATGTCATCAGAGATAAACTAATGAACCAACTCGCACAAACATTAGATCAACAAAATGCTGACAAACTAACGAAGTCAGGTTTAGCGGGTCAAAAAGAGAAACAGCTAGAGAAATACAAGTTAAGTATTTAAATGCAATCACTAGGCTCATCACCATAATCTAGTGTTGATTTCCGTTCCGGCTGCGCGCTTTCCGGGGGGCGTCCGATGAGCCGCTTCACTCGGCATTCAGCACATCGCTACAGCTTTTCAATTATTGTAGCGTTCGCCATACCCATTCCTTCACAAATAGCAAGTAAACCGTAGCGTTGATTTTCACGTTGCATACGATATAACATTGTTGTTAAGAGCTTTGTGCCCGTCGCTCCAAGGGGATGACCAAGTGCAATAGCGCCACCATCTGGATTTAATTTCTCCTCATCAGCGCCAACTTCCTGTAACCAAGCAAGTGGCACAGGTGCAAACGCCTCGTTGACCTCATACGTATCGATGTCCTCAATTGTCAGCCCAGCTTTTTTCAGCACCTTTTCTGTCGCAGCAATGGGTCCTGTGAGCATCAAAGTTGGATCAGAGCCGACGACTGAGCGCGCAAGTATTCTTGCTAACGGTTTAATACCTAGCTCCTCCGCTTT
>JAVWKG010000238.1:0-705 GCA_036638655.1 Lysinibacillus sp.
TGATGTGATGTAGCAGTAATTTCTTCAGCATTGGCCGAAATTTCTTGGGCAGATGCCGATACTTCGGTTATACTATTTGCCACTTCGTTTGAGTACGTTTGAATTTTACCAAAGATTTTTTCAGTATTTTGAGCCATACTTGCCCCTTGATTAATTTCCTTATTTCCAAGTTCAAGCAAGCTAACTGCATTGTCTGTATCGATTTGAATCTTTTTGATAATATTAGAAATCATACCTGTAGATCCTCTTGATTCTTCAGCTAGTTTCTTAACCTCTGCTGCTACTACTGAAAATCCTTTTCCAGCTTCACCTGCTCTTGCTGCTTCAATTGCTGCATTTAAGGCAAGTAAATTTGTTTGATCAGCAATCGTGCTAATGATCGTTAGGAAGTCTTCAATAGATTTAGAACGTTCTTTTAGTTGAGCAATTGCATCAGTAGTATTATTAAATGATGCATTTATTGTACCCATTTGCTCAATTAGATTATTTACAGATTGGAATCCTTCTCGAGATATTTCATCCATTTCTACAGACGAGTTACTAACATCTAATGAATTTCCGGCAATAACTTGTATGGAAGAGGCTACTTCTTCAATCGCTTGTACCGTATGAGAAATAGATTCTTTCTGCGTATTCATTCCAACATTCATTTCCTCAATATCACGAGTAATTTGCACCGAATCCTTTTCAGTTTGTTCTGCACCT
>JAVWKG010000239.1:0-705 GCA_036638655.1 Lysinibacillus sp.
ATAAGCCGAATAGCCATCACAAATCACGGTCCCTTTGAATCCTGCGATGAAATCTTCTAATATAGCACGTCCTCGTGAGAGTGCACTCTTAAATAAAACAATGATAGGACCTTCACTGTGTACACTACGACATACCCAGTTATAAGCGTTTGATTGAGCAGGTTTTCCATCTGAACGCTGGAGTATTTGTGCATATGTCTCATCTATATGCAGCACAGATTTCGCCGTTAATAGTTGCTTCATTAGATCATAAAGCGGTTGAAGCCAATCTTCTGCTACACGTATTACCCAATTGGATAAATTCTTATCGTTTGTATGTAGACCATGTCGCACCCATTCATTTACCTGACGGTAAAGAGGCAAGTACTGGATAAGCTTTGCTAAAACAGTAGGACCCGCAATGCTTCTTTGGATAACACCTTGTGGTGCTTTCCCACGTTTTATTTGTGCTTTTTGTAGGGCGTCTTTTTTACACGCTCTGCACTCATACACATGTTCAAAATGTTGCACACGTTTCATTGTAGCTGGAATAAACTTGGCTTCTTCACGCACCAGCGAAGAACTGAATTCTACCATTCCACTAAGGCAGCAGTCACAAGCTAGGTTAGCTGGGTGATGATGAATTTCTTCAATTTCAATATCCTCATGAAACGAATCATTTCGTTTTTTAGTTGTCTTTTTACGAGTAACGGTATAACTAATCGT
>JAVWKG010000240.1:0-696 GCA_036638655.1 Lysinibacillus sp.
GTGGATAATTTTCAACGATTTAGCCTTTTTCTTAAAAAATCATCTTTATACATTTGTAAGACAACAGCTTAAGGAAATTTTTGGTTAATTCTCTTTCTGCCTTCCAGACCTAAATTAGCATTACTGCAATCACGTCTTTGAAAGATTACTCTGTCCAATTCTTTCCTTTTTTATATTGATTTTTGGCAATTAGTTGAAAGACAATTCTAATTACCAAAAACCAACATTACTTATATATTAAGCTTTCTTTACAAATTCAGATTTCAAAGCCATCGCACCAAAACCATCAATTTTACAATCAATATTATGATCGCTGTCTGGTCTTAAACGGATATTTTTTACTTTAGTTCCTGCTTTTACTGGTTTCGGAGCACCTTTTACCGGAAGATCTTTCATTACAATTACCGAATCTCCATTTTGAAGTTCATTTCCATTGATGTCTAAAATCTGATCTTCATTTCCCGCTTCTTTAGGATCCCATTCGTGGAAGCATTGTGAACAAACCATTAAACCGTCTTGCTCATACGTAAATTCAGAACTACATTTCGGACAAATTACTACATCACTCATATTATATTTTTTTGCAAAGGTAACATTTTAGGCTGGATGACGGAATTCTACCCTTAATTATGGGGCTTTAAAAACAATAATTTATACATTAGTGAAAATAATTTTATGAGATTATTACAAAAAATA
>JAVWKG010000241.1:0-411 GCA_036638655.1 Lysinibacillus sp.
TGTCTATTTCATTTGCGATTATCCTTTTTTCAGCATCGGAAGTTCCAAAAAAACCTGATATTGCTAGAGATATTATGAATAATACTGTAACAACCGCTAGTATTTTTTTAAACAAAATAATCACTTCTCCTTTATCAAATCAAAAGAGCGCGCATGACATTATTTTTCCAAACATCATCGCCGCACCCACTATATTTATTTTATGTATTAAAAAATAGATAAGAAATCCCTTATTTTCTAATTATATTAAGCCTAGCAGTACTAGCACCGACATTTCAATGGCGGGTTTCCGTCAATTTTCCTGTCGGTCACCGTCATTTCCTCTGTCGGTGTCTAAAGTAAGGGGAAAAATAGCATGCTTGTTCACTAAATTACGATGGCTATAAGTAATTCTATTAATACCAATCAGGA
>JAVWKG010000241.1:444-689 GCA_036638655.1 Lysinibacillus sp.
TTAAAATTTACAAATTAATACTAAAAAAACAGTATCTTAATTTACCATATATTCGTATAATAGGTATTACTGATAATACAAAGGAAGTGCTTCTAATATGGAGGAATTACATGAACAGATTAGTAAATCCCTAGATATCGTTATTGCTTCAGAAGTACATATTGGCAATGATTTACGTGATATGTTGCAAAGTTTTGTAGAGGAAAAAAGGAGCGTTGGCTTTTCATTTGGGGCTCTATGCATTG
>JAVWKG010000242.1:0-687 GCA_036638655.1 Lysinibacillus sp.
TATCAGCTTGAGAAGTTACTAGAAAAAAACAAAGCGTATCATGAACGACAATTCCACTATTTGCAAACGAAAATTTCAGAGCAAGTATTGCAAAAACATGATGCAATCATTCATCAGTATAAAACATTACTTGTAGAACTTTTCCCTAATGGAGGGTATCAAGAGCGTGTGTATAATCCTTACCAATATATGAATACGTACGGCTTAACGTTTATTGATGATTTACTTCAATTGCCGATGACGATTTCTAATCAACATCAAATTATCTCGTTTTAACTTGATTCAGTAAAAAGTCCTTTATAGTGGTGGAAACTATACACATTTGTATTTAAACATAGGTTTAAAGGCGTTATATCGAGGTATAATAATTGCGAGAGAGTTATCTTTTAACAGAGATAACTCTCTTTTTTTACAACTTTTTACACAGAACATATGTGTGAGAATATGCCTATTTTCGTAATTTCCAATATACTGCGCTGTAAGTACTGAAAATGGTGGAGGAAAGTGGGGGGATGTGGTACATTATTTAGTAAAGTGGGGTGAGTAGCATGTTCATGGGAGAATATCAACACTCTATTGATTCTAAAGGCCGAATGATCGTTCCCGCAAAGTTCCGAGATATTCTTGGAGAATCGTTTGTGATAACGAGAGGACTTGATCAATGTATTTTTGGATATCCTATGGAGG
>JAVWKG010000243.1:0-684 GCA_036638655.1 Lysinibacillus sp.
GGTTATATGGGCTATGGTATGCGAATGACGATCTACAATACAAGTGGTGATCAAATAAAAGAGTTAACAATCAATTCAGAAGATAGAGTAAGATATAATGGTTTTTTCTATAAAACCATTGAGAATAAAATAGACTATGATTACTTAATAGAAGTAGCATCCGGGCAAAACTGAGCCAAAATTTATAAAAAGAACAAAAACCGGGCAAAAACATGCCCGGTCCTTTTTGGAAAGATAAGAAAGTATATAAAAATGTACCGTGAACACTGAGTTCGTGGTACATTTTTCATATGGAGAAGAATATTTTAAAACGTATATTTTTTGATAAGCATAATCATTGGAGTAAATTTTTAGTGAAGCATGGAAATAAGGTAAGGTCTATCGTTGTAAAAGAAGTTGAAAAATTTAGGGGATGCGGACAGGTAGTTAATGGTTTTAAATTATTTGTATGTGAAGGATGTCATGATATAAAAAAGGTTGTTTATCGCTGCAAAGGACGTTTCTGTACGACTTGTTCAGTGGGGGAAAGTGAAGAGTGGAGTCGTCTAATGTCCCATGATATGCTTCAAGTCAACCACCGACATGTGATTTTTACCGTAGATGAAGGATTACGTGAAGTCTTCTTACTTTATTCGCTAATCCCCCAGGAGTCGCACAGCCTCCACTCCAATCAACCCGCATTAT
>JAVWKG010000244.1:0-442 GCA_036638655.1 Lysinibacillus sp.
TGATTGGTGCTCAATTCCTACACCTGCTTCGCGGCGAAAAACCAAATGAATTGCATGAACAAGTGATGAATGTATCCCTCATTTTGTATGCAGAGCATGAATTCAATGCATCGACCTTCACAGCACGTGTATGCGCATCAACCTTATCCGATATGCATTCATGCATTACTGGTGCAATTGGTTCACTGCGTGGTCCATTACACGGTGGAGCAAATGAAGCTGCGATGGAAATGATTGAAAACTGGACCTCTGCCGACGAAGCTGAACGTGAAATGTTGGGTAAACTTGAGCGTAAAGAAAAGATCATGGGCTTTGGTCATGCGATTTATAAAGACAATGACCCTCGTAACGGCATTATCAAGATTTGGTCTGAGCGTTTAGCAAAAGATGTTGGCGATACAGTGCTTTATCCAGTTTCTGTACGTTGTGAAGAAGTGATGTG
>JAVWKG010000244.1:452-681 GCA_036638655.1 Lysinibacillus sp.
GGTGGAGCAAATGAAGCTGCGATGGAAATGATTGAAAACTGGACCTCTGCCGACGAAGCTGAACGTGAAATGCTGGGTAAATTGGAACGTAAAGAAAAAATCATGGGCTTTGGTCATGCCATTTATAAAGATAATGATCCACGTAATGGCATCATTAAAATCTGGGCAGAACGCTTGGCAAAAGATGTCGGTGATACGGTACTTTATCCAGTGTCAGTACGTTGTGAAG
>JAVWKG010000245.1:0-679 GCA_036638655.1 Lysinibacillus sp.
TACTATTTAGAATAAATTTTGTCCCCTTTAATGGATTAACCTCTATCATATCTACACCTGCCTCTTAATTTAAAATTAAAAATGTAGAATTTAAAATTAAGGATAAAATTGAAGATTAATTAAAAATTTAAAATGTAAAATTAAGCATAAAATTCCTTTGGAATTTTGAACTAAAATTCTTAATTTATAATTTCTAATTTCAAAAATATTTCATCCCTAATTCATAATTCATAATTCATAATTTTTAATTTATAATTAAAAACCTATCTCTTTAAGTTAACAAGTTCTTGTAAAATTTCATCTGCTGTAGTTATTATCTTTCCACAAGCCTGGAATGAACGAGTTGCAACTATCATATCCGTAAACTGTGCAGATAAATCCACGTTAGACATTTCAAGGAATCCGTTTAATATATCTCCATAAGCCTTGCCGTTATCAGTTCTATCCCCACCATAACTATCTAACTTAGCTTCACTAGAATATTTACCAACTCTTGCTAGTGGTGCTCCTGAGTTTGCTGAAGGCGAATACATATTATTACCCTTCTGTTCAAGCCCTTCATTGTTTGTGAATGATGCCATTGCAACTTGTCCAAGTATTGTAGTACTTCCATCTGCAAGTACAGCCTTAATCATTCCATCTTTCTCAATAGAGAAACCTTGAACTCTTATTTCTTTAG
>JAVWKG010000246.1:0-668 GCA_036638655.1 Lysinibacillus sp.
TTTCTAACAAAAAATAAGGCAAGAGTCAAATTAATTCGACTCTTGCCTTTTTAGTTTAAATATTAGCTGATGTATAAACATCTGAAACATCATCATCGTCTTCTAAAACATCAACAATTGTTTGTAATTTGCGATGAATTTTCGGTATATTTTCAAAAAAGACAACGGCTTTCTCAACTGTCATATCTAAAATATCGGCAATATTTTTTTCTTTATAGCGTACTTCGAGCGTTTCTCGATTATAGCGCTTGCCATTACATATTTCACATGGCACATATACATCCGGTAAGAAATGCATTTCAATTTTAATAATGCCGTCCCCACGACATGCCTCACAACGTCCACCTTTAACATTGAAACTAAAGCGTCCTTTTTTATAGCCTCGAATTTTCGCTTCATTCGTCGTGGCAAATACATCTCGTACATCATCAAATACACCTGTATACGTTGCTGGATTTGAACGTGGTGTACGCCCAATTGGCGACTGATCGATATCGATGACCTTTTCAAGCATCTCTATTCCCGTTACCTCTTTATGCGCACCTGGTTTTACTTTCGAGCGATTTAATTTTTGAGCTAATGTTTTATATAAAATTTCATTAATCAGCGTCGATTTACCCGACCCTGAAACACCTGTTACAGCGACAATCATACCAAGCGGCACATCT
>JAVWKG010000247.1:0-665 GCA_036638655.1 Lysinibacillus sp.
ATTACGGTAACAGGTTTAACAAACGATACAGCCTATACATTTAAAGTGATTGCGACGAATGCCGAAGGGGAAAGCGTGGAATCATCGGCATCAACAGCTGTAACACCAAAAGCGCCAGCGACAGTACCAGATGCCCCAACGAATGTAACAGCGGTGGCAGGAGATGGAGAAGCCACAGTAAACTTCACAGCACCGTCAAATGATGGAGGAAGTGCCATCACAGGCTACACAGTGAAGGTATATGAAGATGGTATAGAAAAAACGGCGTTACAACAAACAGGTACAACAAGCCCAATTACGGTAACAGGCTTAACAAACGATACAGCCTATACATTTAAAGTGATTGCGACGAATGCCGAAGGGGAAAGCGTGGAATCAGCTGCATCAACAGCTGTAACACCAAAAGCGCCAGCGACAGTACCAAATGCCCCAACGAATGTAACAGCGATGGCAGGAAATGGAGAAGTAACAGTAAACTTCACAGCACCGTTAAATGATGGAGGAAGTACTATCACAGGCTACACAGTGAAGGTATATGAAAATGGTGTAGAAAAAACGGCATTGAAACAAACAGGTACAACAAGCCCAATTACGGTAACAGGTTTAACAAACGATACAGCCTATACATTTAAAGTGATTGCGACGAATGCCGAAGGGGAAAGCGT
>JAVWKG010000248.1:0-661 GCA_036638655.1 Lysinibacillus sp.
GTTCGTCTAATCAAAGTGTTGGATTCAAAGGGAAATGAGCTACAGCTGATTACAAATCGTTTTGATCTAAGTGCCGACGAAATTGCCAACTTGTACAAATCACGCTGGGCCATCGAGTTATTTTTCAAGTGGATGAAGCAACACTTGAACATCAAGAAATTTTACGGGCAAAGTGAGCAAGCAGTGCATAATCAAGTGTATCTCGCGATGATTGTCTACTGTTTAAATGTACTAGCTCAACTCAACACGAATAGCCCACGGACGTACTTACAAATCAGCCGATACCTAAAAGCTGACCCATGGAAACCGGCACGTATTTGGATTCGAAAAATAGAAGGAAAAGCCGTCACATAAAATTTTCACACTGTTGTCGCACTCGTCAAAGGTTATAGTAAAAAAATGGATGTCTACTACCTCTGCTTAAGTGTCTTCGTTTTTCATCTAAAATGGCAGAGTAAGAAAACGGAAAATTCAGTCTAAATTTATGCGACGGTAGTGACCATAAATATAGAACTTAACTCTACAGCTAATCTTAAAGAAAAATTATAATGTTCTGCTTTCATTAATCTATCTTGTATAACTTGATTAAAAATTTGTGCTTTTTCTTCTCTATTAAATTTTCTATAATGTAGCTTAGCAAAATTAAATATTTGGGTTAAAT
>JAVWKG010000249.1:0-661 GCA_036638655.1 Lysinibacillus sp.
TTGTATGATCAAAAGCCACCGCAAGGTGGCTTTTTTATGTGCTCAACTTTCGCTTGAGAGGATTTATACATATTTTTACAAGAAAAAATAAACTCTGAATATGAAAATAGTTTATTTAGGCGTATAAAATTTATGCTATTTAAAATAATTTATGGAACCATAACAACAAAAGGGAATTTTATGAATATAGCAAAACGTGTTAAAGAGATCATCATTGAGCAACTTCGTGTAGATGAAGACACGGTTTTGCCTAATGCATCTTTTACAGATGATTTAGGTGCTGACTCATTAGCTGTAGTTGAGCTTATTATGGCTTTGGAAGGAGAATTTGGTATTCAAATTCCATATGAAGAGGCAGAGAAAATTATCACAGTTCGATCTGCAATTGATTATATGGCGAATATTGTGGGAGAAGATGCATAAATTGCATAATGCTTTGAGCTGATCGAAAGCCGCATGGAGTCGTTTTTGTGGTTCTCTATGAAGAATTAACTTAAAAATATACATAGATTTACAAGACGTATTTAAGATGATAATTGCGTCAAGTCAAGAAGGCGCGCTATGCGCCTTTTTTATAGAATTCAAATATTACTTAATAATTGTTTAGGTAGTTTATCCATCAATTGTAAAAAAGGTGTTGGGCTTTGTAATGCTCTAGATA
>JAVWKG010000250.1:0-654 GCA_036638655.1 Lysinibacillus sp.
GATTAGTACATGGCATAGAGCATCTCTATAAAGAAAATATTGAAGAAGGATTATATTTAATCGCTTTAGCTATCCCTAGTGTTATTGATAGGGCAAGAGAATGGATGGAAGTTTTACATTACAGAATTTTAAATCATGAACAAGTAAGAAGAATATACGGTAGTGTACTATCTAAGCTAGATGACAAGACAAAAGAGATAATAATAAACTTATTGAGAGATATAAAAAGTGAAGACCCAAATATGTTTAGCAATTCTGTAGATGAAGTATTAAAAGCAATATAATTAAAACCACCTTAATTGGCTAAAGACCATTTAAGGTGGTTTTTTAATTGAAATTGGCATGTTATATCCCTTCCACTGTTTTGTACTCCTTTCACGATACACAATAAATTTGTATTGGTAAAGCCGCTTACAATGAATTCGAATGTTGAATTCAGGGAAGTAATAGGAACTGGGCTGAAAATGTCTGTTTTCGAAAAGGTAAGTAATACAAAACTACCTGAAATGGCAGATAAATACTTACTAGCAAAGCAAGCGGAGAAGGATGCGTTTCTTGCTAGGGGTACGGGTAATAAATACCTAAAATGGCGCTTATTTTAAAATATGTTGTATATCGAATTCGACAAATGGAGTGAACGCGGAGTTTTAAAAT
>JAVWKG010000251.1:0-652 GCA_036638655.1 Lysinibacillus sp.
ATTCGCTTCTGTCCCGCTACCTGTAAAAATAACCCCATCCGGATGTACCCCGAGCTTACGGGCAATGACACCTCTTGCCCAGGCTACCGCACTTGCAGCTTGTCCTCCCGCATCATGCAAACTCGAAGGATTTCCGTATATTTTTGTTGCTACTTCTGTATAAGCATCTATCGCTTGCTTTATCATCGGTGTTGACGCCGCATAATCTAAATATGTCATTTATTCTCTCCATTTCTAGAAAAATTAAGAAACACTTGTCTATTTCACTATTTTATGCAAAGATATGTGACAAGACAACTGTAAAGAGGTAATATCTATGAACATTCACACAGATATCGTCATAGTTGGAGGTGGTATTGCAGCATTGCAAGCCGCACGAAAACTTGGGAGTCATTTTTCGGTTCATTTATTAATGAAAGCTGATTTTACAATGAGTAGTTCTTATAAAGCGCAGGGCGGTATTGCAGCCGTTATGAGCGCCAATGATCACCCAGCATTACATATAAAAGACACACTAGCTGCTGGTGAATACCATCATCATGAAGAAAACGTAAAAACATTAGTCGAACACGGTGCGAATTATGTAAAGCAATTATTGAACAATGGGTTTCCTGCTGACTATACAGATGAAGGGGAATTATCGCTCGGTTTG
>JAVWKG010000252.1:0-651 GCA_036638655.1 Lysinibacillus sp.
GTGATTTAATATGAAGGACAGCTCGTTACTCTTATGAAGAGAACAGGCTGTTTTTATTTTGTTTGAAACAACTTATTTGCATCCTTTTCATTTGTGGAGTATATTAATAATACAAGCTGCGTTGTACGTAATAGTATTAAGTTTTAACCTTTAAGCTGTAATAGGGAGTTTTAGATTGAGTAAGGACTGGCAAGCCTCTAAGCTAAGAGGACATACATGAACGACTCTGCGAACACCCACTTTTAGAAGTGGTGGTTTAAAACTTTCAATATGATCAACTTACGGCAAATGCGGCTTTCTTTTTTTGAATTTTATAGCCATTTGGCATTTATAATAAAACCTTTATATTGAAGGTTTTATTTTTTTGCACTTTTATTTAACGTACGTTAGGTAATCATATGATTATTCTTCTTTGTAGAATTATGATGGTCTTCTCTATTTTAAATCTTTTTTTCCTATAATCTGCTTCTGCTATTGGAATGATTGAAGGTGACTTTCAAATTAGCCAGGATGTACATCCTTTTCGATATACGCTCATACGAATCGTATTTGCCTCCAAATCATTCCATACTATATGTAATTTCATTTATGATTGAGATCTTCCTACAATGGCTTCTCATTCTTCATTTGTTCAATATTTTTATGAGATCG
>JAVWKG010000253.1:0-649 GCA_036638655.1 Lysinibacillus sp.
CGGTGAACGCACCAAAAGGTTATACAGTGGAGCAAGTGCAAAATGTGTACGAGCGCTTATATAAAGGTGGAGCAAAAGGCGGTACAGTTTACGTGGATGGTTCACGTGATTCGCAAGTACTAACGCTAAAAGCCGAAGAAGCAAACACGGATGAGCAAATGGAATTTGAAGAATTAAAGCAAGAAGAAGTCGTAGTAAAACGCCAAGTCGTATTAGTGGATACAATTAAACCACTGTCAGATACGGACGTAACAATCGGTTCAGAAGTAGGAAACACATGTCCAGTATGCCGTCAAGGTACGGTAGAGGAAATGGGCGGCTGTAACACATGTACAAACTGTGGTGCTCAGCTGAAATGTGGATTATAAAATAAATTCTTTTGTGAGTGGAGATTTTTTATTTCCATAATCAAATATTAAAAGCGCCAAATCCTTGATTATGAGGGTTTGGCGCTTTTTTTGGTATTTCGGACTTATTTTAATGCTGTTGAAATCTATATATGAAAATGAAATAATTACACACAGTTTTATATAAAGAGCTACTGCTTATAATAAAATGTTGAGATGTTTTCAACTTTAGCTAAAACTATAGTGACTCACTATTTTTTAATGTAGGATTTGTTTGCTATAAAATAACGTAAGCTGCAAAT
>JAVWKG010000254.1:0-648 GCA_036638655.1 Lysinibacillus sp.
GCTTCTTCACAAAAACAAAAACCATTTCAGAAAAGTGGTTTGAAGCAGATAGTGAATCTGAGTCAACATTTGCGTTCCCAAGTAACAACGACTAAGTTGGTGGGTTAGGTTAATCTTTAGCTATCGTTCCCTTCATTCGTGAACAATCTATGCTATTTGTTTATCTTTGACTAGAGGTAAAAAGGGCTGTCTTATAAGTCCCTGTATTACAAAAATACTTGAATTTTAAAATGCCGAAACGCTGTTAAATCAACGTTTCGGCATTTTTTATTTTGTATATTTCAAGATCAAATATCCCTTTTAGAATAGCCTCTTTCTTTCCATTTAGATTACTTTTCGCGAGTAAAAAGCTACCTACTTTAAGTTTTATCTCGTAAACGCTGCCGCCACGCCGCCGTCTACTGTTAGCATGCAGCCTGTTGTTTTGGCTGATTTGCTTGATGCAAAGAAGGCGATTGCTTCGGCGATGTCTCTTGGGTAGATGTTTTCTTTTAGTACTGTGCGTTCTTTGTAGTGATTTTCTAGTTCGTCTGGCTCGATGCCGTATGCTGCTGCTCTTTCTTCACGCCATTTTGAGCCCCAAATTGCGGAACCTTGTAGTACTGCGTCTGGTAGAACAGAGTTGGCACGGATGCCGAGGTCTCCACC
>JAVWKG010000255.1:0-648 GCA_036638655.1 Lysinibacillus sp.
CTTGTAACACTATGTTGCATCATCTTACATATTTCCTCTAACGCTTTACTTTCCGAAACTCCGCTCATTAAGTCTAGCGGTGAACTCGATTCTAATACAAATACTTTCATATTCAAACCTCCCATTACGAATATGATAAAAATTTTACCATGCCTTAATGACATTAACATATCTTATATTCTGTTAATCTCAATACAATCCCTCAAACCTTGTCATACCAATACTTATCCCCTTATATTATTTATGAGCTTTACATGTTCTTATTGAGTAAATGTTATTCATGCATTAACGTATGAAAGCGTATTAATTTTATAAGCATTTCCTAAAAACAATAGGCTATGTTAAAGGTAAAGGTTGATTTTTCATATAATGGTATGATGGCTACTACCCTAAACGAAAATGGATATTTATGTTAAAATATAATGGGTTTGTGAAATAATGTACTTAAACTAACGCAGCAGGTTTGTTCAACAAGATAGTAAGTGCTTGGACAAAAGATAGATGGAGGTTTACGAATGAGAGGTATATCGTTTGAAATTCCAAATGCTTATGGGAAATATTTGTTAGAACTTTTAGATGAGCTCAATATAAAAGAATGGACTTGGAAAATTGGTGCTGGAGAGTCTTATGTGATTCAAAGGGATACCT
>JAVWKG010000256.1:0-646 GCA_036638655.1 Lysinibacillus sp.
GTTTTTACGTTTTCTTCATGATGATGATATTCACCCGCAGCTAGTGTGTCTTCTATATGTAATTTCGGGTGATCATTGGCGGTCATAACGGCTGCAATCCCACCTTGTGCTTTATAAGAACTACTCATTGTAAAATCAGCTTTCGTTAATAGATGAACCTTAAAATGATGCCCAAGTTTTCGTGCGGCTTGCAATGCTGCAATGCCACCTCCAAGTATGACGATGTCTGTTTGAATGTTTATATAACGCACCCACTTTACAGTTGTCTTGTCACATATCTTTGCATAAAATAGAGAAATAGACAAGTATTTCTTAGAAACGGGGAAAATAAATGACTTATTTAGATTATGCGGCGTCTACACCGATGACGAAGCAAGCAATCAATGCTTATGCAGAAGTAGCAACAAAAATATACGGAAATCCTTCTAGTTTACATGATGCGGGGGGACAAGCTGCGAGTGCGGTATCTTGGGCAAGGAATGTTATTGCCCGCAAGCTCGGCGTACATTCAGATGGGGTTATCTTTACAGGGAGCGGGACAGAAGCAAATATTGTTGCCATTTTATCTTTAGCTCGTAGTGAAAAAAGAGGACGTCATATTATTACATCCATGGCGGAGCATACTTCTGTCCACGCAGCGATGAAT
>JAVWKG010000257.1:0-641 GCA_036638655.1 Lysinibacillus sp.
AAAGAATCAGAAGGCTTGATTTTATTAACTAATGATGGAGATATTGTGAATGAGATTTTACGTTCTGAAAATCAACATGAAAAAGAATATGTTGTATCAGTTGATAAAGCTATCACACCTGACTTTTTAAAGCAAATGTCAGAAGGTGTCGAGATTTTAGATACGAAAACACTGCCTTGTGAGCTTGAAAAAATCTCTAATTATGAATTTAAAATCATTTTAAAACAAGGATTAAATCGCCAAATTCGCCGCATGTGTGAGGCTCTAGGGTATAATGTGACGCGTTTGCAACGCTTAAGAATTATGAATATCGAGTTAGGCAATCTTCCTATTGGCCAATGGCGTTATTTATCTAAAAAGGAAAAAGCACGTTTATTTGATGATTTAAACTACGAAGAAAAACAGTGGTAAAAGAATGAAAGAGTATCAGTTAGATGATTTTATCAAAGCAACTGTCACGAATGATTTAAAAACAGTAACGGAGTGTCTGGAACAAGGAATGTCTCCTAATGCTAAAAATAAGCAGAAGTTATCACCATTTATTGCTTCTGCAGCAAATGGTCATGTGGAACTTTTTCGTTTATTTTTAAAGCATCAACCAGATGTCTTGCAAGTGAATAAATTTGGTGGGACGGCTTTAA
>JAVWKG010000258.1:0-641 GCA_036638655.1 Lysinibacillus sp.
TGTTGAGGAAATAGTTGCTTCGGATCAGCAAACGATTACTGGAAGATGGAACGGTCATTTCTATCGGATAGGTGACGAAAATTCACAACAAGTAGTACAAATTTCAATTGGCAAATTTGAGGATCGTGATGAGAAAATTATGTATATTGAATTATTCGAACAAGGGCAAGAGCAACAATTTGAGTTTTTTGTATTTTAATAAAAAGTAAGGGATTAGAAGGGAGTGGGTAGGGATGACGCAATCAGGTTCAGATGAAATGCAGACAAAAGGAAGTGACCAAAGAAGTTATGTAGTTGCTGGTGCAATGCTTTCTTGTTCCCAAGGCGACCAAACGAGTATTTTAGCGATGCCTTTCAGTCATGGAGTATATACGAAGAACAAGGCTCAAATGAACATTATGGATTTTAAGCCATATACCAATATTCAGCCGTTTGGTTTATGTCAAACACTTGCAAATCCAGCCGTAGCCGCAGCAACAGCAGCGAATAATGGCGTTCTCACACCAGTACCTTGTACACCTGTCGTGACAATGCCCTGGATAAACGGAAAAGATGATCAATTGATAGAAAAGTCTCCCGCACTTATCAATATATGCATCAATATGTGCCTTTATAGTGGGACAATCAAAGTCGAGGATGAT
>JAVWKG010000259.1:0-638 GCA_036638655.1 Lysinibacillus sp.
CAATACTTACAACAAGTCTAAGGTTGGCTTCAGCAAGCTCTTGCTTAGCTTCTGGGTCACCCTCTTTGATTCTAAGTGCTAAGGCAACTTCTTCATCAGCCGTTAAAAGAGACACTCTACCGATTTCTTTTAAATACATGCGTACTGGGTCGTTAATTTTAACGCCAGCTGGTGCAATCAAATCTTCTTCTTCTTGAGGTTTTTCTTTTGCTTGTTTTTTAGTTGTTACTTTTAAGCTACGTTCACTCGGTTCTCCATTTTCATCAACAACACTAATTCCAGCATCTTCAATATCTTGAATCAATGTATCCATTTGATCTGAATTAAGTTCAAATGGTGTAGCAAGTCTATTGGTCAAATCATCATAGAATACTGATCCTTTTAACTTATTTTCTTTTATAAACTTATCTAACTCTTTTTTAAATGCTGCTGGTGTAGTTACTTTTTTTTCTGACATAAAAGAAATCCCCCTTTTAAATTAAATTGCCTTAAATTGCTTTTGGAGTTGAATGATCTTAATAGTAGCATCAGCTTCTAACTCTTTATTTCCAACCTTACTAGCTTCCCTTTGCTCGACAACAAGTGCTTCAATTTGTTGCTTTAATCCTGCTTTTGAGATAACTAATAAGCAATCTTCT
>JAVWKG010000260.1:0-638 GCA_036638655.1 Lysinibacillus sp.
GAACTGGTTTAACGGTGAAAATTTCATCATTAGGAGTGAAACAGCATGATAAACCGTGTCGTGATAGTTGGAAGATTGGTTGCAGATCCAGAACTCAAATACACACCCTCAGGCATTGCCTCATGTAAGTTTCGTGTAGCAGTCAACAGGACGTTTAAAAACGAGGGTGAAACAAAAGCAGACTTTGTCGGCTGTATCGCTTGGCGCAAACAAGCCGAGAATCTAGCAAACTTCATGAAAAAGGGAAACTTGATTGGTGTTGATGGTCGTATTCAAACAGGCAGTTACGAGGGGCAAGATGGCAAGAAAATTTATACGACTGATGTTGTGGCAGATAGCATTCAGTTTTTAGAGCCAAGGGCAAACGGCTCAGGAGGCACGCAGAATGCTTCAAACTATCAATCTAGTACAAATACTTATCAAGGACAGCAAAACGATACACAGGGCAATTACGGCGGTCAGACAGCACCGCAACAAAACTATCAACAACAGCAAGATCCGTTTGCTAATAGTAAGGGACCAGTTGAGGTGGACCCGGACGATTTACCATTCTAAAAAGTGAGGTGGTTGAAATGGTAATGCTAAAAAAAGTCACTAAGGCTAGGACGTCACGAGAGTTGGAAAAGTATGTATCTGAT
>JAVWKG010000261.1:0-637 GCA_036638655.1 Lysinibacillus sp.
TGACCATAATCTGTTGTTACAGTTTGTGCCTCAAGATTTACTTCAATTGCTTGCGCTTGTGCTAGCCCTTTTTCTAACAGCTCATCGCACTCTGCTTCTGTTAATTTAATAGGAAGAATTCCATTTTTGAAGCAGTTATTGTAGAAAATATCGGCAAAGCTTGGTGCAATGACTACGCGGAATCCATAGTCTAAAATAGCCCACGGTGCATGCTCGCGCGAAGAACCACAGCCGAAATTATCTTGTGCGACAAGTATTTCTGCCCCGTTATATTGCGGTTTATTTAATACAAAATCCTCTACTGGATTGCCTTCTTTATCAAAACGCCAGTGATAAAACACAAATTGGCCAAAACCTGTGCGTTCAATGCGCTTTAAAAACTCTTTAGAAATAATTTGGTCTGTATCGACATTTTTGCGATCAAGTGGCGCATACACGCTATTAACGATATTAATTGGTTCCATAATTACTCTCCCCTTACGCTTCTTGCTTTTGTAATTGACGTACGTCTACAAATCGACCATGTATTGCCGCTGCTGCTGCCATTTCTGGTGATACTAAATGTGTTCGCGCACCCGCACCTTGTCGTCCTTCAAAGTTACGATTCGATGTAGAAGCACAGCGTTCACCTGATGGA
>JAVWKG010000262.1:0-636 GCA_036638655.1 Lysinibacillus sp.
TTTCTAATTCTAAAGCAGCTTCAACTGATGCTGGTTTAGCAGCAAGTAATTGCTCAGCTAAAGAAGAAACTAATTCTTGGAACTGTACGTTTTTCGCAACGAAATCCGTTTCAGCGTTTACTTCAATAAGGATTGCTTCATTACCATTTTCTAAAATGTATGTTGTTCCTTCAGCAGCGATACGGTCTGCTTTTTTACCAGCAGCAGCTAAACCTTTTTCACGTAAGAAATCGATTGCAGCATCGATGTCACCGTCAGTTTGTACTAATGCTTTTTTACAGTCCATCATACCTGCGCCAGTTTTTTCACGTAATTCTTTTACTAATTGTGCAGAAATTGTTGCCATGTTGAGTTTCCTCCTAAAATTTATATTAATTTTTTTAGATCATTCGTACATTCAGCCTTACTATACTTGATAGTTGGCAATTGAAGCAACCTTGGTTTAACTTGATTCAACTGAGAGCTGAATCAGTTAAAGTTGTCTCAAAAAAAGGCGATAAGGGTATCAGCCACTTATCACCTTTTTTGACGGTGAATTACTCAGCAGATTCTACAGCTGGAGCTTCTTCTTCACCTTGTTTAGCTTCTAATTAAGCGTCAGCCATTTTAGCAGTTAATAATTTAACAGCGCGGATA
>JAVWKG010000263.1:0-631 GCA_036638655.1 Lysinibacillus sp.
TTCACCAGCAAGGATGTATTGACCATTTTTGTAGAATTCTGAAGATGCACAGTCAAGAGCAAGCATAATATCAGAACCTGCTTTGTAACCAGTTTGACCAATCGCTTCAAGAATAACCGTGATTGCTTCTTCGTTTGAACGTAAGTTCGGCGCAAAACCACCTTCATCACCTACAGCAGTATTTAAACCTTTTTTGTTTAAAACTGATTTTAGAGAATGGAAGATTTCAGCGCCTGCACGTAATGCTTCAGAGAATGACGTGAAGCCTACAGGCTCGATCATGAACTCTTGAATATCCACATTGTTGTCTGCATGCGAACCACCATTGATGATGTTCATCATTGGTACAGGCATAGTTAAAATAGTTTGACCACGTAAGTCTGCGATGTATTGGAAAAGAGGAATTTTCTTTTCATCAGCAGCAGCACGTGCAGCAGCTAGCGATACTGCTAAAGTTGCATTTGCACCCAATTTTTCTTTGTTTTCAGTACCATCAAGTTCGATCATCGTGTTATCGATGTCTTTTTGTTCAAATACTGATTTGCCCACTAAAGCATCACGGATAATCGTGTTTACGTTGTTAACCGCAGTTTTAACACCTTTACCTAAATAGCGTGCTTTGTCGCCATCA
>JAVWKG010000264.1:0-629 GCA_036638655.1 Lysinibacillus sp.
TGTTACGAAAATGGTACAGAAACTCGATAAGGATGATTATTTAGTCTATGAACGATATCGTGGTCTTACATTGACGCCTAAAGGAATGAAATTAGGAAAACGATTAGTTGACCGACATAGTCTTTTAGAAAAACTACTTCGTTTAATCGGTGTAAATGAAGAATTGATTTATCATGATGTAGAAGGTATTGAGCATCATTTAAGCTGGAATTCTATTGATCGTATCGCGGATTTAATTCAAGTGCTTGAAGAAAACCCCGATATCATCCAAAAACTTGAAGCAACAAGAGAGCATCAAGGAGAATAGAGCTGCAATTACGAAAGGAGTCATACATTGACACAATTACAATCAGGCGACGTAGCAACGCTAGTCGTAAAAGAAGTTTTAGAATCGAAGTATATTTTGACAAATGATGAGGTGGATGTACCTCTAAATGCATCTGACGTTTTAGAAGAATTACAGGAAAACCAATCAATCGAAGTATTCCTATATGCGGATCGTCGTGGTGATTTATCTGCAACTACAGCTATTCCACATGTTCGTAAAGGCGAATACGGATGGGCTAAAGTGCTTCAAGTAAAAGATCACGAAGGCGCTATTGTTGATATCGGTACTTCAAGAGAAGTAT
>JAVWKG010000265.1:0-621 GCA_036638655.1 Lysinibacillus sp.
GCTATTGGCTATGTATATTCTACAATTAATACTCAAAATAAAAACGAAGAACTTGTAAATTTTTTGCGTAATGAAGGTTTTGCAATAACTATTTACATTGGAGAAGGACGAGATAGTAATCGCTATAAATATGAGATATTAACAAAGAGAAATCGTGAGGCAGAACTTTTTCAAATAGTACAACAATTTGAACCGAATGCGTTTATAATTTCTTACGAGCCTAAATCATTTAAAGGTGGATTTTTACTGGATCGAATGAAGGAAAAATACAAATAGTTTTGTTCTTAACGCTGCCCTCTGCATGTATGCAGAGGGCACGGTATTCTTATTAATGTCCTCATTTTAAGTAAGAAGACCCGTTTCATATGGTTCAACTCATATCGTTTCACTTTGCGAGGTATTCAGCGATTCAATCGTCAAATACCTCGCTCTTTTCATATATAAAAAAAGAAATAGTATACAGGTGGTGCTCCCGATGATTTCAAACCAAGTAACCCTATTGCTTTTACACCTGGTATATAGAGATTTACTTTAATCAAGCTTCTTTGCGAGCTAAAGGCTTTTCAGGTCGGTTTGGGCAATATTTGCAATTAGGGTCACTACATTTTGATTCAGTCCAAC
>JAVWKG010000266.1:0-617 GCA_036638655.1 Lysinibacillus sp.
GTATGAGATGAAAATAGGGAAAATAATTTTATGGCCCTTGCGAGGGAGAATTATGTTGAAAATAGGAAATGTGTTGAAAAAGATATTAAAGATTAATAAATATGATAGCCTTTCTACAATATTAAAAGAACGAAAGAGTAAAAGGATATAAAATATGAAATGGAGAAAATAAAATGTTTGAAAACAAAATACTATTAATCACTGGAGGAACTGGTTCTTTTGGCAATGCAGTACTAGACCGATTCCTAGATACGGACATCAAGGAGATTCGTATTTTCTCTCGTGATGAGAAGAAGCAAGATGATATGCGTCATAAGTACCAGACGGATAAGATTAAGTTTTACATAGGAGATGTGCGGGATTTGGCATCGGTAAAGAATGCCATGCATGGGGTGGATTATATTTTTCATGCAGCGGCACTCAAGCAAGTACCTTCCTGTGAGTTCTTTCCACTAGAGGCAGTGAAAACCAACGTATTTGGAACAGATAATGTGTTGACAGCGGCCATTGATGAAGGGGTCAAGAGAGTCATCTGTCTTTCCACGGATAAGGCAGCTTATCCCGTGAATGCCATGGGAACATCTAAAGCGATGATGGAGAAAGTAATTGTAGCGAAG
>JAVWKG010000267.1:0-617 GCA_036638655.1 Lysinibacillus sp.
TAATAAACATTATAATATTTCATAACCCTTTAATTGTCAACTGAATATTTAGACTATTTTGTTTTTATTATGAATCGTGTATTTTTTGTGCACTTGGCGCAAGCAGAATGTAATTTTATAAGATTGTAGATCCTGCCTCGGTGAAAATACAAAACAAATAATCCGCGCAACTCACTTAATTGCGCGGCTTATTATTATTAAAAACCAAATACTAAAATTTAATAACTTGATCGGAAATATTCATGGGGGTTTCTGAACACTTTGATTCTTAATTGCCTTCATCACCGATTATCATATGTAGCGCATCATAAAGCTCGTGGAAATCTTCCGGTTCGCCTGAAAGTAAAACTCCTGTCATATTTGGTGTATGTTGTGCTTGTAGCATGCTTATTCCCCCAATCCCTATAAATTTTGTAGACTAAAAATAATTCTCTTATCGTTATTATACCCATATTCCTCGACATGCCCATCTCAAGTTTATAGACTCGCTAATGATATTAATTGGGTACAACACATTTTCAACCAAAACCCACTACCTCCCACAACATTTCTTATACTTCTTCCCACTACCACAAGTACACGGATCATTGCGACCAATTTTATCTACTTGTACGGGT
>JAVWKG010000268.1:0-616 GCA_036638655.1 Lysinibacillus sp.
GAATTTTCTATACTTTGATTATCACCTATATCTACAAATACTTTTTCAAATACACTCATTTGTGTACTTTCATGTCCACTTATATCAAATCCACACTGTGTCATAAGTGTTAAAAGTCCTACAGTTTTTAGTGCTATTGTTTTTCCACCTGCATTAGGACCTGTTATTATCAAACTTCTATAATCTTTCCCAATTTCAAAATTAAGTGGTACTGCATCTTTTTTTAATAAAGGATGTTTTCCATTAACTATATTAATGTATCCTTTATTATTTAACTTTGGAGTAATTCCATTTATATTTTGACTGTATTTAGCTTTTGCAAATACCATATCATATTCAGATACTATCTCTATATTTAACTTTATATTATAAATTTTTTCAAATATAAGCTCTGTTAAATAAGATAATACTTTGTATTCTTCTATTAATTCTTCAGCTTTTAAGCTTATTAATTCTACACTAAATTTAGATACACTACTTGGTTCTATAAATACTGTTGTTCCTTTTGATGAGGTATCTAATATTACACCGTCCACTTCATTTTTATATGATGCTTTTATAGGAATAACATATCTATCATCTCTTTTACTTATTATAAACTCTTGAATATATTTTT
>JAVWKG010000269.1:0-614 GCA_036638655.1 Lysinibacillus sp.
CGTGATGATTTCAGGTATGGGCAATCCGGATGCATTGTTTATCAAAGTGTTCTCGTACATTCCATTTACGTCTGGTATGGTCATGCCAATGCGTATCGGAGCAACAGATATAAGTAGTATTGAGCCAGTTATTTCATTCGTGTTATTAATTGGGACGACGTTATTGTTATACCTTATTAGCTTAACGTTCTACAAGCGCAGTGTGTTGACGTATTCATCTGGCGGTTTGATTCAAAAAATTAAAACTGTGTTTAAGGTGACGACTTAATCGTTTAGAAGTTGTTTTATAGTATAAAGATGCCGAAACGCTGTTAAATCAACGTTTCGGCATTTTACATTGTTATTAGATGATTAAAGTTTGAACAGATTTGAATTATTGTATAGTTCGCTTTATTAATGTTGTTTATTATGAATATTCTAAATGTTATGATGTTTAGTGGGTGGATAGTTAGAGCAAATGTAAAAAATGGTTAAACAAGGAGAGATATATTATGGAACAAAAAATTTTGAAAGTACTAAATGAAATATACCCATTGGATTTTATAAAAATAGAAACCGTAACAAATGAAATGTTTCGGTGTATTGCTAAGCAGGGTGAATATTTCGCAAGAATC
>JAVWKG010000270.1:0-610 GCA_036638655.1 Lysinibacillus sp.
ATTCCCAGGTGTTGACCCTATTCTTGGTCCTGAAATGAAATCTACAGGTGAAGTAATGGGTGTTGGTAAAACTTTTGGCGAAGCGTTCTATAAAGCGGTACTTGGTGCCAATGAACGTTTACCAGGTCTACCAACTGAAGGCGAAATCAAGCATGCATTTATCTCTGTACGTGAATCAGATAAACCACGTGCCGTTGCAATTGCAAAACAACTGATCGATTTAGGCTTCAAGATTCTTGCGACTGATGGTACATTCAAGGTAATCAGCGAAGCTGGTCTTGAGTGTGAACGCGTGAACAAGGTTACTGAAGGTCGTCCTCACATTGTGGATCGCATTAAAAATGGCGAAATTCACCTTGTTATTAACACGACTGAAGGTAAACAGGCTCAAGAAGATTCATTCTCGATCCGCCGTTCAGCACTTCAAGGTAAAGTGTATAACACGACTACTTTGAATGGTGCAGAAGCAGTATGCCAAGCTTTAGCAATTAAATTACCGATGGATGTATATCGCTTGCAAGATTTAACAGCAGGTTAATTCATTATCCGATAGGTCCCGTCACCTTATCGGTGGCGGGATTTTTTTATTTTTAATCTGTATTTTTTAATA
>JAVWKG010000271.1:0-609 GCA_036638655.1 Lysinibacillus sp.
TAAAAACAGCTAGCAAAGATCCTCTTGGCATCGCCCAGGTGCTCACGGAAGGGTCCTAACTGAAGTGGGATACATTAACTTTTTCCGTCTGTAAAAGTTAAAAGAGCATATCAGACTAGCAATGTTTAGGGCCTGTTATACGGCATGAAACAAAGCGAACTCTTAAATGGTATAACTATGAGTGTAGAAGTTTGAGTGGCAATATGTTTGGACGCGGGTTCGACTCCCGCCGTCTCCATTTATAAAAAAATTAAAGAAACTACAAACATTGTTAAATTAGTGTTTGTAGTTTTTTTGTCTTTGATATATATAATTTAAACATAAAAATTTATCTGAAAGTAAAATAAAAAAACCGTTCAAACAACAACTCGTGGATCATTGTTTGGACGGTTTTTGACTAAAATAATACTATGATAATTTTGTAGTATCTCCAATAATGAAATGTAATCCATAATCTAAAGATAGAAATGAAATCACTTTAGATACGATATTTTTTTTAGTGTTTGACACGTTAAGCGTGTTAACAGAATTTAATTCCATTGTTTTCATAAACTTTTTCCCCCATACTTCTAATTGATATAGCTTGTTGTGTTCCATTTGTTAGGAATA
>JAVWKG010000272.1:0-606 GCA_036638655.1 Lysinibacillus sp.
ATAATTAATTGGATATTCCTTATATGCCTTTTTACTTTTTCTACTTTTTCATAATCTTTGTCTTTTAAATCGCTTGAATGATAAAATAGCAAATTTTTGATTAATTCTTGATAAACCGTATCAAGCCGATAAGTATTGCTTAAGTTTCTAATTCCAGCATTTTCATCCAACTCTTTTTGGGTGATACTTGCAACTCTTATATTCAAAGCTTTCATTGTAAGTTCAATGAAAAATTGAATATTTAGATTTAATGATTTATAATTCCTATTTATCTTTTTACTCTCCTTATATCTTTCGATTAAATAATTTGCTGTGAACCCTGCTAGTGTTGCAGTAATAATTGAAGTAAAAATTGAAATTCCTGTCAAAACTCCTCACCCTCGTCCCATCTAATTCGTTTCACCTGCCCTTGATGTGTGACAATTTTGGTTTCGGCAAATGCGGGAAGCTCGGCGACTTTGGCTATACCGTGCGACAATATGATCACACAACTGTCAGGCAATTCCATTATATCAGCAATTAGCTTCCCATCAGCATTTATTTTCAGTTCTTGCATTCTCATCCTAACACCCCTCTGATATAATATTAATGACGCTATCAAAGGGT
>JAVWKG010000273.1:0-605 GCA_036638655.1 Lysinibacillus sp.
ACCTTTAAATCTACTTTAGGCGCAGCTTCAGTCTCTGTTTTTGGCTGACGTTCTGGTTTTAATTCTGGTTTTTCTCCAGCATTAATCACCGCATCATTCACCACCACAGTACCTACATCGGTACGGCTTGGTAAATCATACATGGTTTCAAGTAAAGAATTTTCCAGAATTGAACGCAGACCGCGTGCACCTGTATTACGTTCTAAGGCTTTTTTCGCAACAGCACGTAATGCCGAATCTTCAAATACAAGGTCAACATTTTCCATACCAAATAAATATTGGTATTGGCGTGTTAAAGCATTTTTAGGTTCAGTTAGAATCTGCATGAGTGCTTCTTCATCTAACTCTTCCAATGTTGCAATCACAGGTAGACGACCAATGAATTCTGGAATTAAACCAAATTTCACCAAGTCATTGGCTTCCACTTGACGGAATAAATCAGACAATTTTTTAGTTTCGTCTTTTTTCTTCACATCTGCTGTGAAACCAATACCGCCTTTTTCCTGACGTTGTTGCACAATTTTCTCAAGACCCGAGAATGCACCGCCACAAATAAACAGGATATTTGACGTATCAATTTGAATGAACTCTTGTTGCGGATGCTT
>JAVWKG010000274.1:0-603 GCA_036638655.1 Lysinibacillus sp.
GAAGCCACCAAATGTCCCCATCACACCTAATCGATTTGTACGTTCAACGTGTGATTTCATACGCTTTACTGCTTCATAACCTGCTTCAATATTTACGCCTGCTTGTTCATATGCTTTTGACATAATGTACTTGCTCCTCCTTAAATAGACCTGTTAACAATCTTTTTCATGTGGTAACACTGTGTCTGGGAAAATTTCTGTTGGATATTTCCCGTTGAAGCATGCGAGACAAAGGCCACGACTTTCATCTTCGAATGGACGAGCAATTGCTTCTACCATTCCCTCTTCAGATAAAAATGTTAATGTATCCGCACCGATTGCTTCACGCATTTCTTCTACGTTGTGACTAGCAGCGATTAATTGTTCATGTGTTGACGTATCAATACCGTAGAAGCATGGATCAACCATTGGAGGAGATGAAATAACAACATGCACCTCTTTTGCACCTGCATCTTTTAACATTTTAACGATACGTTTTGAAGTAGTACCACGAACGATTGAATCATCCACCATCACGACGCGTTTATCTTTTACAACCTGAATAACAGGTGATAATTTCATTTTTACTCCGCGCTCACGCAGTTCTTGTGTAGGTTGAATAAA
>JAVWKG010000275.1:0-602 GCA_036638655.1 Lysinibacillus sp.
ATTATTACTCTAGGTCAATGGGTACTGGAAAGTGCCTGCCAACAATTGAGTGACTGGGCCAAGTATCCGCAAACTGCTCACCTCAGCATGGCTGTAAATGTCAGTGCTAGCCAATTTGCTCGCGATGAATTTGTTCAAGACGTACTCGAAATTCTGGAACGTACACAAGCTCCCGCACACTTACTCAAACTTGAACTTACCGAAAGCGCCTTAGTGATGCGGGTAGAAGACATTATTGAAAAAATGACGGTTCTTAAACGTTACGGGGTGATGTTCTCTCTAGATGATTTTGGTACAGGATATTCTTCTTTAACTTATTTACAGCGGATTCCGATTGATCAATTAAAAATCGATCAAGGTTTTGTTCGGGATATTATGGTGAGTGCCAATGATGCTGAAATTACCAAAATGATCATTGTTTTGGCAAAAACTTTGGGAATTTCTGTGCTGGCTGAAGGTGTAGAAACCGAAGCTCAACGGGACGTATTAGAAAAACAGGGTTGTTATCATTACCAGGGCTATCTGTTTGGTAAACCGATGCCGATTGATGAATTTGAGCAGTATTTCATACTTCAGCAAACTCCGCATTGAATAGCCCTAGT
>JAVWKG010000276.1:0-589 GCA_036638655.1 Lysinibacillus sp.
TTCCAAGAAGTGATTCTTTCTATTCAAAAGTGGATTGATTTATGCGACTTTGAAAAGGTTGAGAAGGACTCTTAACGAGAAAATGAGGACTGTCCTAAAAATAAAAACAGTATGCAGAGTGAGACAGCATACTGTTTTTTTGATGTACAAGTAAAAATGCGCGTAGATTCCTGCGGGAACATTATTTGCGACTTATCAGACTTCCCTTTATATGGAAGAAGTAGCTTCCGAGAGTAAATCAAGTCAATTTGAGAGTATACTAACCTCATAAGTGAACCTAATTCGAGAGTAAACCACACCAATCCGAGAGTAAATGAACCCAATTCGAGAGTAAACCACGCTCCCGATGAATAAATCGCTTCGCGCAGTGTGCATGAATGGCTGAGGCAAGCATTTTACTGCACTTCGAACGCATGCCTCTACGCTTTTTACACTGAAAAAATACTTAGTATATTCTCAATCAAGAACAAAGTTTAATGTAGATGAAAAAAATTGAAACTTTTTTTCGTATTATCTCCACTAATGTTGTGAAAGGAGATGTGAAAGGTGGATTCGAATACGAAATTAATAAAGAAAGCCATTAAGGGCA
>JAVWKG010000277.1:0-588 GCA_036638655.1 Lysinibacillus sp.
GTTTGATCCATAATAATCTTCTTTCCACACTTTTATAAAAATTTCTTCACTACTATATACTTTGCCTCTATTGCTACCTAATAAATACAAGATATCAAATTCTCTTGAAGTAAAGGAAATTTACTGGTCTTCAACTTTAACAGTACGCTCATTTTTATCTATAGTTAAATTTTCAATATTTATTATATTATCATTTTTGTTTAAATTGTTAAAATAATAAGCTCTTCTTAAAAGAGCCTTCACTCTTACACTTAATTCTAGTGGATTGAATGGCTTTGTCATATAATCATCTGCACCAGTCATAATACCTTGTATTTTATCCATATCTTCGGATTTGGCACTAAGCATTAATATAGGTATATTTAAATTCTCTCTTACTCTTGTACACACTTCCATCCCATCCATCTTAGGCATCATTATATCTAATACCATTAGTTGTATATCTTCTCTTTGTAAAATTCTAAGAGCTTCTTCTCCATCACTAGCTTTTATTACGTTATATCCTTCATTTTTTAAATATATTTCAATAAGATTTCTTATTTCTTTTTCATCATCTACTACAAGAATTGTACTGGCCATAATTTACTC
>JAVWKG010000278.1:0-588 GCA_036638655.1 Lysinibacillus sp.
AAACTCAAAATCACCCCTCTTAACCTCTCAAATAATTTAAGGGTTACGCCCCTTAAATTATTTGAGAGGCCAGTAAGCGGTAGCGCGCTCAGATTAATACGGAAATCTCAATTAGCTGTGTCCATTTTCTTGACATAGTATCGAACTACCATTCATCACATTTCATGGACTACGCCATACATTCGCTTCTTACATGCTGTTTAAAAGGAGTCAATATTAAAGTCATTCAGGAGCAATTAGGACATGCTACAATACACGAAACACTTAATACGTACTCTCATGTTGCCAAAGAACAAAAGGAACAAGCGAGTGAATTATTCGACTTACTATAAAAAAATACCCAACAAGCTCCGATATCTTCGGAAACTCATTGAGTATTTTCTAATGCTATTTATTTGTTTGGGCACTTTTGGGCACTTTGAAAAAATTTAAAACTCACAAACCTTTGCCGTGCTTAGTCTTGAATTACTGCTTCAAATGCTACAATCATCATGTCATTGAAAGTCGTTTGACGTTCTTCTGAAGTAGTTACTTCACCTGTTAGAATATGGTCAGCTTTTGAGATAAGCGTTAACTTTCTCTCGTTAG
>JAVWKG010000279.1:0-586 GCA_036638655.1 Lysinibacillus sp.
AAACCAAAACGAGTGTAATAATAATCACAAAGTAATTCCCCTGCCACCTTGTTTACACCATACATTGTTGTTGGGCGCTGTAATGTATCTTGCGGTGTGTTGTCCTTTGGTGTCGATGGACCAAATGCGCCGATTGAGCTCGGTGTGAAAAATTGCAGATTTAATTCACGCGCTACTTCCAACGCGTTCATTAAGCCACCCATATTTAAATTCCAAGCGAATACTGGATTTTTCTCGGCAGTTGCAGATAACAGCGCAGCCATGTGAATCATTGTGTCCGCACCAAAATCATGTGCCATCTCGTGCATTCGCTTGCCATCTGTCACATCTAACACTTCAAATGGGCCTTGGTCGCTCTCTATTTTACGAATATCTGTTGCCAATATATTATCAACACCATACGTATTCCGTAATTTTTCTACTAATTCAGAACCAATTTGACCTAAAGCACCGGTCACAATAATTATTTTCACGATGGTACCTCCTCTGTTACAAAACAATTGTCCTCTGTAAAAATACACACAAAAGCATGTAAACCTTATAACGAACAACTTTCGTTAAGAGTTATTATATTGTGTTCTTTTAT
>JAVWKG010000280.1:0-577 GCA_036638655.1 Lysinibacillus sp.
AACTGCTTTCACCGCTTGATTAAGTGCCCCTGCACCGACTGCTTGCATTTCCGCATATCCTTGTTCTCGAATGACAGCTACCAATGCACCTGCAACAGAATTTGGATTAGAACGTGATGATACTTTTAATGAATCCACAGCTATTCCTCCTCATATGGTTCCTCTTTTATGTTAGGACACTCGTATTTATTGTCCGTAGCCTATTGTATGTGCGTAGAAAAAGAAATAGACTTCGAAAGTTGCCGTTCTACAACTTTTGCTAAAAATATATTGCGCGCTTAGCGTAATGCATACTAACTAAATCTAGAAAACCGAGCAAATTTATTCATCGTAACTATAATAGTCATAATATTGCTGATGACGAGGAAATACATAGTTATTTAATACAACACCTAGAACATTTGCTTGAGAACTAGCCAAGATTGCTTTCGCTTTTACGATAACCTCTTTTTCGACACTACCCGTATTAGCAATTAAAAGCGTACCATCACATTTATTCGACAATATTTGTGCATCTGATACAATTAACAATGGCGGTGCATCGAATAGAATGATGTCATAATCCTTCTTTACATCT
>JAVWKG010000281.1:0-239 GCA_036638655.1 Lysinibacillus sp.
ATTATTTATATGTTTAAACTATCTAAATATACTTACCGTTAAAATTTTATGTAAAGAAAATTTTTCTACAAAAAATAGAAGGTATAAATACCTTCTATTCACTAATTCTATATATATCTGCACCTAAGCTTCTAAATTTTTCTTCTATATTTAAATATCCTCTATCTATATGATAGATATCTCCAATTTCTGTTTCACCTTCAGCTACAATTCCTGCTAATATCATTGCAGCTCCTGCT
>JAVWKG010000281.1:249-574 GCA_036638655.1 Lysinibacillus sp.
TAATTTTAGCACCCATCCTTACAAGCTCTGCTACATGCATAAATCTATTTTCGAATACAGTTTCAGTTATTACACTAGCACCAGGTATCATAGATAGCAATGCCATCATTTGAGGTTGCATATCTGTTGGGAATCCTGGATAAGGCAATGTTTTTATATCAACTGGTCTTTTATCAAATCTACCATCTACTATTATTCCATTTTCCTCTTCTGTTAAAACAATTCCACATTCTTTTAATTTCTCTATTAATGGCCTTAAATGATCTTCATTTACTTCATTTATTTTTATCATGCTGTTTGTTATAGCTGCTGCAACCATAAAAGT
>JAVWKG010000282.1:0-572 GCA_036638655.1 Lysinibacillus sp.
GTGACGGGTGCTACAGGCGGAACAGGCTCTACGGGTGCGACGGGTGATATTGGCGTAACTGGTGCAACGGGTTCTACAGGTGTGACTGGTGCAACAGGCTCTACGGGTGCGACAGGCGATATTGGCGCAACTGGTGCAACGGGTTCTACAGGTGTGACGGGTGCTACAGGTGGAACAGGCTCTACGGGTGCGACGGGCGATATTGGCGCAACGGGTTCTACAGGTGTAACGGGTGCTACAGGCGGAACAGGCTCTACTGGTGCGACGGGCGATATTGGCGCAACTGGTGCAACGGGTTCTACAGGTGTAACGGGTGCTACGGGCGGAACAGGCTCTACCGGTGCGACGGGTGATATTGGCGCAACAGGAGCAACGGGTTCTACAGGTGTGACTGGCGCTACAGGCGGAACAGGCTCTACCGGTGCGACGGGCGGAACAGGCTCTACCGGTGCGACGGGTGATATTGGCGCAACTGGTGCAACGGGTTCTACAGGTGTGACGGGTGCTACAGGCGGAACAGGCTCTACGGGTGCGACGGGTGATATTGGCGTAACTGGTGCAACGGGTTCTAC
>JAVWKG010000283.1:0-569 GCA_036638655.1 Lysinibacillus sp.
CAAGAGATGGAAAGGGCAGTTCAGGGGATATCAAAAAAATCTCAAGATGCTGCTGAAAGAGCAACAATGATTAGTGAAAAAGCTAAAAATATAATGAATACTTCAGAGAATAGCAAAAGAGAAACTGAAAAAATATTTAAGGAAACAGAAATTAGTTTGAAAAGATCTATTGAAAAAGCTAAGGCGGTAGAAGAAATAAATATTTTAGCAGATTCTATACTTCAGATAACGGCACAAACAAACCTTCTGGCACTAAATGCAGCAATTGAAGCAGCAAGAGCTGGAGAAGCTGGAAGAGGGTTTAGTGTTGTAGCTGAAGAAATAAGGAAACTTGCAGAACAATCTAGGGATACTATAGCAAAAATACAAGATACAACAGGGCTTATAGTATCTTCAGTTGAAGATTTAACTTTGAATTCTAATAATATGCTTCAGTTTATAGAAGGAAAAGTATTAAAGGACTATGACACCTTAGTTAATACCAGTAATGAATATAATAATGATGTTTTATATTATAAAGATTTTTCTATAGATTTGAGTGCAACTATGAAGGGATTTACATCATCTGT
>JAVWKG010000284.1:0-564 GCA_036638655.1 Lysinibacillus sp.
ATGAGTCGATCATTAAGGCTTTAACTGTTTTAAATTACATGAGTCCAACGCAAGTTCAAAAGGAAGTTATCCCTTTATTATTAAATAAGCGGGATGTCATTGTTAAATCCCAAACAGGAAGTGGGAAAACAGCAGCATTTGGTATTCCCCTTTGTGAAATTGTTGAGTGGGAAGAAAGAGCGCCACAAGCGTTAATTTTAACACCAACAAGAGAGCTTGCAGTACAAGTTAAAGAAGAGTTTAGTAATATAGGTAGATTCAAGCGTATTAAGGTAACAGCACTTTATGGAAAAGCATCTTTCATACACCAACAAAAAGATTTGAAACAAAAAGTGCATGTAATCGTTGGTACACCAGGTAGAGTACTTGACCATATTGAAAAAGGTACATTGCCTTTATCAGAAATCAAGTATCTTGTACTTGATGAAGCAGATGAAATGTTAAACATGGGCTTTATTGACCAAGTGGAATCAATCATCAAAGCACTTCCAAAAGAAAGAAATACAATGTTATTTTCAGCAACACTTCCAAATGACATTGCAAAACTTTCTAGGAAGTATATGC
>JAVWKG010000285.1:0-560 GCA_036638655.1 Lysinibacillus sp.
AGAGTGCACTCTCACGAGGACGCGCTATATTAGAAGATTTCATTGCAGGATTTAAAGGGACCGTGGTTTGTGATGGCTATTCGGCTTATTTTCAATTACCTAACGTTCAATTCGCCAACTGTTGGGCGCACGTACGACGTTATTGGCTGAAAGCCGATAGTAAGAATGGACGAATAGGCGTTGAATATTGCGATCGTTTGTTTCACATCGAGCGTAAAATCAAACATCTTTCATCAGAAGAACGTGTGCAAGTTCGCCAACAAGAAGCAAAGCCCATCGTCGATGAATTTTTCGATTGGATTGATCGTTCGCCTTTCTTCAGTAAAAAAGCCATAGCGAAAGCAGCTGTATATACATTAAGCCGTATGTCTGAGTTAAAGGTCTTTATTGAAAATGGGGACGTCGCAATTGATAACAATCCTGCTGAAAATGCGATTCGTCCAAATGTCATTGGTCGCAAAAAACTGGCTCTTCTCTGTGAGTGAAGCAGGCGCCAAAGCGATTGCCATCTGTTTAAGCTTGGCTGAAACGGCAAAAGCAAACGAAATTGATTTTTATCA
>JAVWKG010000286.1:0-559 GCA_036638655.1 Lysinibacillus sp.
AACAATTGATCCAATCGACGATATCGAAGTAATTAATTTAGAATTAATTCTTGCGGATCTTGAATCTGTAGACAAACGTCTTTCTCGCGTAGCTAAATTAGCGAAGCAAAAAGATAAAGAAGCTATGGTAGAAGCGCCAGTTTTAGAAAAATTAAAAGCTGCATTCGAAGCTGAAAAACCAGCTCGTTCTGTAGAATTAACTGAAGAAGAATTAAAAGTGGTTAAAGGTTTACACTTATTAACGATTAAACCAATGCTTTATGTAGCAAACGTTGCTGAAGATGAAGTGAATGATGCAGACAACAATGAATTCGTTCAAAAAGTACGTGACTACGCTGCTGCAGAAGGTGCAGAAGTAATCGTAGTTTGCGCACGTATCGAAGAAGAAATCGCTCAACTTGATGATGAAGAAAAAGCGATGTTCTTAGAAGAACTAGGAATCGATGAATCAGGTCTTGATAAATTGATCAAAGCTTCTTACAACTTACTAGGTTTAGCAACATACTTCACAGCAGGTGTGCAAGAAGTACGTGCTTGGACATTCATCAAAGGAATGACA
>JAVWKG010000287.1:0-256 GCA_036638655.1 Lysinibacillus sp.
TCGCTCTACCGACTGAGCTATTGGAGAATCTGATGCGCATTTTAGGGATGAAAGCTTAACTCGTCAACATGTAAAGATAAAGAAATGAATCATTTGCTTTATAATTATGCAGAAATACGTTAAAAATAAAAAAACCACCCATAATGGGTGGTTTTTTATGCAAAAAATAATAAATTATTTTTCTACGCCAGCCGCTTGACCCGCATATTTAGCATTTGCATAATCCCAGTTTACTAGGCTATCAAGGAAAGTTTTG
>JAVWKG010000287.1:266-555 GCA_036638655.1 Lysinibacillus sp.
ACGGAAATCGATGTAGTAAGCATGTTCCCAAACGTCAATTGTAAGTACTGCAACTTGACCGTGAGCAAGTGGAGTATCTGCATTTGATGTTTTAAGGATAGAAAGGTTGCCATTTACTTTATCAGCAACTAACCAAGCCCAACCTGAACCGAATTGAGTTGTTGCAGCTGCAGCAAATTCTTCAGCAAATTTTTCAAAAGAACCGAAAGCTTCATCAATTTTAGCAGCCAAAGCGCCAGTTGCTTTACCACCACCATTTTTAGCCATACAGTTCCAGTAGAATGTATGG
>JAVWKG010000288.1:0-544 GCA_036638655.1 Lysinibacillus sp.
AACGAATGGGTAAAGGTTTACACATACAATTTCGATTGGTTCGATACCATGCTCTTCCATTTGTGCAACATGGCTTGGCTCGTCAAATTTCCCTAAAAGACCACCGTGAATCATTGGGTTTAATGTTTTCACACGGCCATCTAAAATTTCTGGGAACTTTGTTACTTCATCCACTGCTGTTACAGGTACATTGTTATCGTGAAGTAATTGTTTTGTACCACCAGTTGATAATACTTCATAGCCAAGAGCTACTAATTCTTTTGCAAATTCTAAAATACCACTTTTATCTGAAACACTAATAAGTGCGCGTTTAGTCACGATTAGGTCCTCCAATTAATTTCAATTTCAATATTCTTTCAGTGAGCACATACCCTCACAAGAGTGGCTCAAGCGAATATTAGTTTTCGAACAACTGCTGTAATGTATTTGTGTACAGTTCATGTTCTAGTTTATGAATACTAGATTCTGTTGCAGCGCGGTCGTCTTCTACAACGTCGACAGTGCCTTGTGCAATAATTTTCCCTGTATCCATACCGGCATCTAC
>JAVWKG010000289.1:0-543 GCA_036638655.1 Lysinibacillus sp.
GAGTAGATCATGTAATTGAAGGTGGTCAAACTATGAATCCTTCAACACAAGATATATTAGAATGTGTTGAAAAGCTTAATGCTGAGAACATATTTATATTACCAAATAACAAAAATATTATTATGGCAGCTAATCAAGCTAAAGAAATTTCAGATAAGAATATAATAGTAATACCAACAACTACTATTCCACAAGGAATAACTTGTGTTTCAATGTTCAATCGTGATGCTGATGTATCAGAAAACGAAGAAGAATTAAAAGAGTTAATGGGAGCTGTTAAGACAGGTTCAGTAACTTATGCAGTTAGAGATACTGAAATAGATGGAATTAACATTGAAGAAGGCGATATGCTAGGTCTAGTAGAAAACAAAATCAAAGAAGTTGGAAAAGATAAATTTGATGTAGCAGAAAAAGTGCTTGAAAACATGGTAGATGATGATAGCGAACTTATAACTGTATTCTATGGGGAAGATATTAAAGAAGAAGAAGCAAATAACTTTGTAGGAAGATTAGAAGAAAAGTATGAAGATTGCGATATACAAT
>JAVWKG010000290.1:0-541 GCA_036638655.1 Lysinibacillus sp.
GAACCAGTGCGCGTGAAGGGCAAGGACAAATTTCACCTTGGTTTAAGGCAAACATTGCAAAACCTTCGAGTGCTTTGTCTAGGAATTCGTCATCTTTGTCCATAATATCTTCAAAGAAGATGTTTGGAGATTTACCACCCAATTCAAGCGTTACAGGAATAATATTTTCAGTCGCATATTGCATAATTTGCTGACCAACAGCTGTTGAACCAGTAAATGCAATTTTGGCAATACGTGGATTGGTTGCCAGTGGGCGACCCACTTCAACACCGTAACCATTCACGATATTTAACACGCCAGCAGGGAGTAAATCTTGAATGAGTTCGACCAAAACAAGAATACTCGCAGGGGTTTGTTCTGCAGGTTTAAGTACAATACAGTTACCCGCAGCCAAAGCAGGAGCAATTTTCCATGTTGCCATCAAAATTGGGAAGTTCCATGGAATGATTTGTCCTACCACGCCTAATGGTTCATGGAAGTGATAGGCAATGGTATCTTCATCAATTTCAGAAATGCCACCTTCTTGCGCACGGATACAACC
>JAVWKG010000291.1:0-539 GCA_036638655.1 Lysinibacillus sp.
CATACATACTCCCTTTCTATTATAATTTCCAAAATCACTACGGTAATAGTTCAATTTGCATTGCCATTTGGTGCCTCTATCACTTTTTTTCGCTTATTAATTCTTTTATTTTCGTTGCATATTGTCCTACTCCTTTTCATTAATTTCGTTTCCACACACATCCAAACAATAGATTAATACACAAAGGTTAAAATTAGGTTAAAAAAATAAAAAATTTATAAAAAAAAGAGCTTGATGGGAAATTGATTTATCACTCAAGCCCTTTTACTAGTGTACGACTTGCATTCAACGTGCACTTCTTGGGTACATCTTTTTTCACAAACACTGCTTTTTATATTTCCTCATTCCCGTGAATGGCATTCTTTAGCATTGCGCGTAAACTTGGCCCATTTTTATAAGTGGAATATATGAAACTCCTTAAACGAACCTTCTTTCTTTTATATTCAATACGACTAATTTTTTCTTTTACTTTGCAATTCAATCGTTAGTGGTCTTTCTTAAGCTACTTATTGTACACAAATTGAATTGAAGACAATCGG
>JAVWKG010000292.1:0-536 GCA_036638655.1 Lysinibacillus sp.
AAAAAACAAAACAAATATTTCATAAATTTTGTAATAAATTTATTGTTTAAAAATTCATAAATTATTCTTTAAATGCAAACCGATTTAATGCCTTTGGCATTAAATCGGTTTTTTTTTCTGTGATTTTTCCCGACAAAATCAAAGAAAAAAAAAAATAATAATTACTTGGTTTTTTGTTCAAAAGCAACATTTTTTGTTTTTTTTTTTTTTTTTTTTTTTGGTTTTGTTTTTTTTTTTTTTTTTTTTTTTTTTTTTTTTTTTTGTTTTTTTTTTTTTTTTTTTTTTTTTTTTTTTTTTTTGTTTTCTATTTTTTTAATTCTTAATAAAATATAAGTTAGTCATACTAATTAATTTTTTTAAAAAATATTACCTATAATTATTCATATGTTTTTTGTGAATCTCCAATTTTACCACTATTAAATAATTAATAATATTTTTATTCTTTTTTCTTCATTATATAATACATTTATTATTTTCCACAATTGTTAAAGTTCTTTTTTAATTTTTTAATTTAAATATTTATAAAATGATTTAAA
>JAVWKG010000293.1:0-537 GCA_036638655.1 Lysinibacillus sp.
AGAAATATGATAGAGGAAAATAAAAAAGATAATTTAATTGAAATTATAGGATTAAAAAAATACTTTTCTGTCAAAGAAGGATTTCTAAAAACAAATTATGTAAAAGCTGTTGATGATGTTACTCTATACATAAAAAAGGGTGAAACATTAGGCCTTGTTGGAGAAAGTGGTTGCGGAAAAACTACTTTAGGAAGGACTATATTAAGACTTCATGAGCCAACAGAAGGAAAAATTATTTACGATGGAAAAGACATTACTAAGGAAGATATGCTTCCATATAGAAGAAAAATGCAGATTATTTTTCAAGATCCATATGCGTCATTAAATCCTAGAATGACAGTTGGAGACATAATTGGGGAGCCTTTAGACATACATAAATTATATAGCAATAAAAAAGAAAGACAAGAAAAGATTTATAGTTTATTAGAAATTGTAGGATTAAATAAGGAACATGCAAATCGTTTTGCTCATGAGTTTTCAGGAGGACAAAGACAAAGGATTGGAATCGCAAGAGCTTTAGCAGTAGAACCGGAATTT
>JAVWKG010000294.1:0-535 GCA_036638655.1 Lysinibacillus sp.
AAACCGTTAAATCATCCTTCAACCTTTGCATAATATACGGTAACAACTTTAGATTTTGGAGCTGATTTTATTGATTTATACGGTGAGAGCTGGAGATATATTGTCGCAAATAGCGAGAGATTTTCGAACCCCTTTAGCGGCAATCATTCAAGCCAATCAAGGGATCAATCCCGACGTACTCTATATTGGTCAGCAAATAATCATACCTGGTTTTCCGGATACGACGCCTTTTCAAATTGAGATTTCTGTCAATAATCGATGGTTACGTTTATTTAAAAATGGGGTGCTGCAAAAGCAATATCCTATTGCCGTTGGAAAAATGCTAACTGAAACGCCATTAGGCAATTATATCATTGTCAACAAGCAGCCAAATCCTGGTGGTCCATTCGGTACGATGTGGATGAGTTTATCGAAAGAACACTACGGTATTCACGGAACAAATAATCCTAGCTCCATCGGTCACGCAGTATCTCACGGCTGTATTCGTATGCATAATGAAGATGTGGAAGAATTAGCTCGCACGGTTCCTATAGGG
>JAVWKG010000295.1:0-533 GCA_036638655.1 Lysinibacillus sp.
GGAGTTTGGCTTAAATAGACCAAATTTTTTTGAAGTGGCTCCAGTAGGTGATTATCCGTTAGCAATAAATTTGTCATTGCTTGGAAAAGTTTATTATATGGATGAATTTATGTCGGCTTACCGAGTGGGAGTGAATGGTTCTTGGACAGCAAGGAATTTATCTAATATTGAAAAAAGGAACAAACATTTCGATAGAATAGCGCTTATGCTCGATGAATTAAATGAATATACAAATTATCAATATAGTGATGTGATAAAGAAAACTAAAAGTTATAACCGATTTAACCTTCTATTTGAGCAGCGGAAGTATAAAGAAGCTAAAACAGGGGAATTTAGAGAATTTTATAAAAAACTCGGTTATAAAAGAAAAGTAATTATATTGATAAATCAATATTTACCGGATGTATCCAATACTTTGAAATACTTCAAAAGGATATGGTTGAAATGGGCAATGAAGTAACAAAATCTAAAGTTATTGTTTCTCTCTTATGGAAACTAATGGAGCGTGGAGGCACACAAGGGATTCAGTTTAT
>JAVWKG010000296.1:0-533 GCA_036638655.1 Lysinibacillus sp.
TTAATAGTGCTGAATTGGCAGCAAAAGCAATATTAGAAAAGTTTATTGAAAATCCATCCATGTCAAGAGGAAGAATTAAAAAGTATTTAAAAAATGCCCAACACTTGCTACAAGCACAGAGTTTAAGAGTAAGATTGAAAGCAAGTATTGTCATCGTAGTATCAGATTATTCAAAGATGATTTGTGCAACAGCAGGTAATTCAAGGGTGTATCATTTTCGGAATGGAACACTATCTTATAAAAGTAGCGATCAGAGCTTTGCACAAAATTGGGCTGATGAAAATGAATATGATATTGATATAAGTCAACATGAAGAGAGAAGTAATCTGTTAAATTATCTTGGAAAACCAAATAGCTTTCAACCAGTTGTTTCAAAGAAAATCAAGTTGATGGATGACGATGTGTTATTGCTTTGTACATCAGGATTTTGGGAAGAAGTAAGTGAAATAGAAATGGCTGACGCTTTAGAGAATGCTAAAGAGCCAGAGCAGTACGTGGATGTGCTAGAGGAGGTATTTTTAAGTAGACAGAAG
>JAVWKG010000297.1:0-530 GCA_036638655.1 Lysinibacillus sp.
ATTCTAGTATAAACCACGTTATTCTTTCATTCTCAACTAACAAGAGGCTTAAGTTGAAGAACAGGACTTGTGTTTATGATTATTCCTCTTAAATGCAAGTCCTTTTGTTATGCTCTCATAGGTCACAAGAAAGTCCATAGAACCAACTGTCAGATGAATCAACGTGACCAATCAACAATATGAAAGAATCTCAATGCGTTACAATACTGTTCTGTGGAGCTAAAAAAGAAAAAGCACAACAATTAATGATGTGCTAATTAGCTTTAAAATGGCATCTGTGCTTCAACTTCCTCTTCGCTATAAGGGGAGATTGAGATTAAACCAACTGCCTCCTTCTCCTCCTCTCTAAGTAAATCCTCGTGAAAAGTAACTCGACCAAATCCATTTGAATATGTAGTAAAATACTCCAAACACCAATCTGGAAGTTCTATCTGAAAACTTTCAATTACTTTTGCAAGAATAAAGCTCCTATATCGCTCAAAGAAACTACCATCCAAAGTTTTTGAAACTTTAATGTAATGCTCTTTTAC
>JAVWKG010000298.1:0-530 GCA_036638655.1 Lysinibacillus sp.
TAAAATCGCTCTCAAAAACGCTGTATGCACACCGTAGGACATGATATACATAATGTTTTCAATGGTCGCAAAGCCGAGCGACACCGCGACACCATATAAAACGCCATCATATGGATCATCAAATTCAACATGATGATAAATGAGTAAAATTAAAATTAACCATTTAAAAAATTCTTCAATCACACTGGAAAAGAAAACATCTTGTATAATAGGAGAAGAAAAAACTTGTTCTTCTTTAAATACATACTGTAAAAACATGATTGGAAATGTTAGAATGGCGCCATAGATAAATGTTTGAAGCAATGTTTTTCGTGGCTCGGTTGCCATTTGATTTCGTAAATAGAAGAAACAAAACAGCGCTAAACCAGGTGCAATTGCAACAGATATTAAAATTAGCATGACAAAACTCCTTTCCAGGTTACTATTATATCATTTGAAACGGAGTCATAACTAGGAGGTTCATAATGAAAAAACAAATTTTACTAATTCATACAGGTGGCACGATCTCGATGCACGTAAACGAAGAAAGC
>JAVWKG010000299.1:0-528 GCA_036638655.1 Lysinibacillus sp.
GGTAATACATAATCAGAGAAAGCTTTGATCGTTACGTCTAGACCATCCTCTTTCGCTACTTTTGCTGCTTCTTTTGCAATTTCTTCATGCGGACCGCCTGTTACACCGATCACCAATTTATTGTCAGAACCTGCTGCTGCATCGTCCTTTTTGTTGCCACAAGCTGTTAAAGCTGAAGCTGCTAATACGAGTGATAATACGATTCCTGCTGTTTTTTTCATAAATGATCTTCTCCCTTGTATGTAGCATATAAAAAAGCCTCTCTTAATTAAAAGAGAGGCGAAATTTAAAAAAGTCTACCTCTCTTATCTATCAAGATTGTGTCATCTTGCTGGAATTAGCACCTTTCACATTACGTTATGTAATGGAAGGTTGCCGAGCTTCACAGGGCCAGTCCCTCAGCTACTCTTGATAAGAGAATTCAGTTTTATATAACTATTTGATGTATTCAATTTACATAGAATTTTCAGTAAAGTCAATACTTTTCAGAAAAGAAATAAATATTTTCTTTATTTTATGCAAATTCGG
>JAVWKG010000300.1:0-525 GCA_036638655.1 Lysinibacillus sp.
AGTCATGAAGAAAGATGTTAGCTCCCACATGAAGGAATTAGGCGGTAATATTAAAAGCGACTGGACTGAAGTTTATAAGAGTTCAACGGCATGGGTTGGCAAGACTGCGGACGGTATTAATAAAGGTTTCCAAGAGATGGGTAAAAACGTGGGCATTCAAATGAATAAAGCTGCCGATACAATTTCAGAAGTTTGGGATAAGGCTTTAGCTGTTTTCAATATAAATACCTTAACACAAATTGGTAAAGATATGATTTCAGGACTAATTGTAGGTATCAATTCAATGACAGATAAAGCAATTGAGTCAATAACAGGTATGGTTAATGGTGTAGTCACTAAAGCTAAGGATTTGTTAGGTATTGCGTCTCCAGCGGATGTATTTGTAGCTATAACTGACAAAGTAGGCTTGAAATCAATTTCTGATGCAATGAGGAAATCTAAGAAAAATGATAAACGTGGGCCTAGTTTATTTTCAAACGTATTGGCTCAACAATTTGAACTTGCGGGGGTGCAATAAATGACTTT
>JAVWKG010000301.1:0-524 GCA_036638655.1 Lysinibacillus sp.
TATATTTGGATTTTATTATTCGTCATCGCACCAATTGTACTTGTCGGATATTATTCTCTACTTGATTTAGAAGGAAACTTTACATTAGGCAACTATGAAACTTTCTTCACGAGCGTTTATTTAAAGATGACTTTGAGCTCGTTTTGGTATGCTTTTATTATTACAGCGATTACTTTGCTCGTATCGTATCCAACTGCTTATCTAATTACACGCTTAAAACATAAGCAGCTATGGCTCATTTTAATCATTATTCCTTCTTGGATTAATTTACTATTAAAAACATATGCATTTATCGGCATCTTCGGAAATAAGGGGCCTATCAACTCCTTCTTAAACTTCCTAGGGCTTGAATCGCAACAAATTCTCTTTACGAATTTCAGCTTTATTTTCGTAGCGGTGTATATTTTTATTCCATTTATGATTTTGCCTATTTACAACTCTTTGGATAAAATGAATCCCGCACTCATCGATGCCGCTAGAGATTTAGGTGCTTCACGAATCACTACTTTCCGTCGCGTGATTAT
>JAVWKG010000302.1:0-523 GCA_036638655.1 Lysinibacillus sp.
CATATGTCAAAATGTTTCATTGGTTAATAGTGACTGATTAAAGATGGAAATTTACATAGAGTAGTGTGGGTGCTAACGATAGCGACTATAAAACATTAATGGTGTCACAACTTAAGACTATTGAGCAGCTTGGGTAACTCTCTTTCTTATTGTGCTAACGGTAAGTTTAGTTCGATAAATCACTAAAATAAAAGGGGAATAGGTTGTGAAGAATCAACTATGGTATTTCATAATGGGGCTAATCGTAATAATTTATAAAAGCACTCCTTTAGGATATTTCTCAATTAATATAGTGTAATCTATTAAAAACTTAACTGGAGAATATGTTCAGATGGAATAACACAGAAGATGGATGGTAAATTAAGGAATGTTCAAGCGGTACGTCGTTTCTTCGATAAGGACAAAAAGCACCCATTAGGTGGTAACGCAATCATTATAACAATTACGGATGGTGTTATTTCAATTCATTAAATTTGAATAATGACTTCTTCAATCCGAAATTAAAAATTGTGAAGAAATAATT
>JAVWKG010000303.1:0-520 GCA_036638655.1 Lysinibacillus sp.
ATGGTTTCTCAATTCTTTATAACCAAGTTGTTCCACGTAAAGACTTAGACGTAATCATGGTTGCTCCAAAAGCACCAGGTCACACTGTACGCTCTGAATATCAACGTGGTTCAGGTGTACCTGACTTAATCGCAATTCACCAAGATGCTTCTGGTAATGCACGTAACGTTGCTCTTTCTTACGCTTCTGGTGTAGGTGGTGGTCGTACAGGTATCATCGAAACTTCTTTCCGTGAAGAAACTGAAACTGACTTATTCGGTGAGCAAGCAGTTCTTTGTGGTGGTGCTGTTGAATTGGTTAAAATGGGCTTCGAAACTTTGGTTGAAGCTGGTTATGCACCAGAAATGGCTTACTTCGAATGCTTACATGAACTTAAGTTAATCGTTGACTTAATGTTCGAAGGCGGTATCGCGGACATGAACTACTCAGTTTCTAACAACGCTGAGTACGGTGAATATGTGACTGGTACTGAAGTGATCAACGAACAGTCTCGTGAAGCAATGCGTAACGCATTGAAACG
>JAVWKG010000304.1:0-520 GCA_036638655.1 Lysinibacillus sp.
TACGCTGAAAAGAAAAATCCAGCTCGTCTACCCTAAATCCCGTTTAGACAATAAAATAGATGCATTTGTCAAAAAATCTATATACGATTTAGCGAAAAACATACAAGAAATTGAATCACATATGGACAAAAACAAACGAAAAACGGTCAAAAAGTGGTGAAAACAACTCAAAACTGAACCGTTTTCGCTCTTCGGATTGCACTAGAAAACAACATCTATTAGGAAAATAGACTTACACACTTTTTGATAAAACAAGCTATAAAAATGCTATTTCGTTTCATTTCTGCTGCCGAATGAATGATTTGAAAGCATCTAATTGTGCTAAAGAAATGCTCGGCTCTTCATCTACTTTCTAAAAAACACCACCTATTTCCCACTCTCTATTCGGTAAACAATACGGAAGATAATGTTGTGTGAAAACGAGGTATACGTAAGAAGAAAACGTTCTTTTCTCGTCTTCCAGCAAAACAAATTAAGTCATATTTTCTCATCTAAAACTAATTAAGTTCATTTTCGTTTT
>JAVWKG010000305.1:0-519 GCA_036638655.1 Lysinibacillus sp.
ATTTCGCAATTTGGTAGTAACGATCAATACCACCCACCATCAACAATTGTTTAAACAACTGTGGTGATTGTGGCAGGGCATAGAAGCTACCGTTCGATACACGACTTGGCACTAAATAGTCACGTGCACCTTCAGGCGTTGCACGGGTCAAAATTGGTGTTTCAACGTCTAAGAAACCATTTTCTTCGAAGTAGTTACGAATAAGGTTGGTCAATTTAGAACGGAAACGTAATGGCGGAGTTTCAGAAGCAGCAAGAACTTCGATGTCTTTAGCTAGAACTTCGATTTGACCACTCACCATGTTGGCATTTTCTGTGCCTTCATAACGACGACGTACACGACCTGTAATTTTAAGTACGAATTCAGAACGTGCTTTGTCAGCAGTTGAGAACGCTTCAGGTGTATCAGGGTCAATCACCACTTGCACAAGACCATCACGGTCACGCATGTCGAGGAAGATGACACCACCGTGGTCACGGCGACGGTGTACCCAACCGCAGAGGGTTACTGTTTCATCAA
>JAVWKG010000306.1:0-518 GCA_036638655.1 Lysinibacillus sp.
CAGTCAACTAATGAGTAGTTTACACCATCAAAATATTGATTGTGGTTCTTTGGAAGATAACTTTGAGAAGTAGTAACTCCCCATTTGAACTCTCCACTGTCTGCAGTATCTTCACCCATTAATATATTGAATAATGTAGTTATAGCTATTTCATCACCCATAAATGCAACTTTATCATCTCTATCTAATCTGAAAGATACATTATCAAGTATTTTAACTCCATCTATAGTTTTAGTTAAGTTGTTAACTTCTAATACTTCATTTCCTATTTCTCTTTAGAAGCATTTGAACTGAATCTTGCGATGAACTCTTTTAATTGAGCTGCTTTTTCTTCAGTTTTCTTGTTTTGATCTTTAGCTAATTGTAATGCTAATTGGCTTGACTCATACCAGAAGTCATAGTTACCAACATACATTTGTATTTTACCAAAATCAACGTCAACTATGTTTGTACATATTTGGTTTAAGAAATGTCTATCATGCGATACGATTATAACGATAGAATCTTCTAAATCCATT
>JAVWKG010000307.1:0-517 GCA_036638655.1 Lysinibacillus sp.
TGAATATAGGTGCAGATGATTATATAACTAAACCATTTAATTTATTAGAACTTGTAGCGAGAGTTAAATCAAATTTAAGAAGATATATTAATTTAGGAAATTATAGTAATGATAATAAAACGAATAAAGAACTCATAAAAAGCGGAGGATTAGAATTAAACACATATACCAAAGATGTTAAGGTAGATGGTGAAGTTATAAAAGTTACTCCAATAGAATACAAAATATTAGATTTATTACTATCAAATAAAGGAAGAGTATTCTCTATTGACGAAATATATGAAAGAGTATGGAAAGAAGAAAGTTTTAATGTTGAAAATACTGTTGCGGTTCATGTTAGAAGGATAAGAGAAAAAATTGAAATTAATCCAAGAGAACCGAAGTATTTAAAAGTTGTATGGGGAGTTGGGTATAAAATTGAAAAATTATAGTTGGAAAATCGTAAAAAATAGAAGTTTAATATTTAACTGTATATTAATTTTGTCATTATATATAATAGCGCAAGTAGTTGGAATAT
>JAVWKG010000308.1:0-262 GCA_036638655.1 Lysinibacillus sp.
TGCAAGTCGATAAAGTATCTCATGAATCCGTCCTGGAGTAGCTCAATCGAAATTAATAGTAGATTGTAGCCGGCTAAGAAGGCCGTTATAAATTAAAGCGGATTAAATTTTAGATTTAATCAATTAGGGTGGCAACGCGGGTAGCTCTCGTCCCTTTCATTGGGAATTGAGGGTTTTTTTGTGTCCTTTTTTCTAAATGATGTAACGGCTATAAAAGTTTGAATTCATCGAATAAGAATGGAGGAATAAATTATGTTAGATA
>JAVWKG010000308.1:272-517 GCA_036638655.1 Lysinibacillus sp.
ATTATGAAGAAATTAAAAAGAAATTAAGTCATAGAAATGAGGATCTTGGAACATTTGACCATTTCGAAGAGTGGGATGTGCAAAGAAGAGATTTAATTGCTAAAACAGAAGTATTGAAAGCAGAACGAAATAAAGCTTCGGAAGCAATTGGCTTGAAAAAAAGAAATAAAGAAAATGCTGATGCAGAAATCACTCAAATGCGTGAATTAGGCGATCAAATTAAAGCTTTAGATACACAATTAACT
>JAVWKG010000309.1:0-513 GCA_036638655.1 Lysinibacillus sp.
TTTAAGAGCTCGTGTATTTGACCAAATGTTACAAGAAAGCCAAAGCGAATATGATGCAAACCGTAAATCAGCGGTTGGAACGGGTGATAGATCAGAGCGTATCAGAACGTACAATTTCCCACAAAACCGTGTGACAGATCACCGAATTGGATTAACTATTCAAAAGTTAGACCAAATTTTAGCAGGTAAAGTAGATGAAATTATCGATGCATTAATTATTTATGATCAAACAGAACAGTTGGAAAAATTAAATGGTTAATAGTAATACTTATTTTGAAGTCCTTAAATGGGCTTCTTCTTTTTTAGAGAAAAATAATATTGAAACTTATGTGGCAGAATATTTACTTTTAGAGAAAAAACAATGGACTAAAACTGAGCTTCTACTTCATTTTAAAGAAGAAATGCCCAAAGAAGAACAACATCAGTTTAAGAAAGATTTAGAAAAGATTAGTCATCATATTCCAGTTCAATACATTATTGGCTCGTGTGAATTTTACGGCAGACGTTTTTTAG
>JAVWKG010000310.1:0-513 GCA_036638655.1 Lysinibacillus sp.
GTGAATTTCTGAACTGCCGCAGCCTATATGGTTGTGGTATTTTTGATTTTATATTTGTTCTGAAAATGTTTCTATACTGATTAAACTAATTATCTTTTACTGCACTTTGTATGAAAGTAGCTTTCGAGAGTAAATGGGGTCAATTCGAGAATAAGCGAACCCGATTCAAGAGTAAACCAAGCTCCTAGCGAATAAATCACTTCGCTTAGTGTGTATAAATGCCCGCGGCGAGCATTTTACTGCACTTTGAACGCATGTCTCTACGCTTTTTACACTGAAAAATACTTAGTATGTTCAAAAAAGAGAGAAATCGCTTTTCTTATGTCTAATTTCTTAGGCTATTAAAAAAAAACGAAGAAATTTGTAGGAGACTTAACATTATGAAGTAGGACTATTTGATTTATTTGAATAAATTACATTTTGAGGTAGAAATACCATCTGTTGTTTTAGTACACTAAAGTTATGAAAAGAAGGAGGAATTTTAATGCGAAAATCAATTTTGGCAGGAGCTTT
>JAVWKG010000311.1:0-513 GCA_036638655.1 Lysinibacillus sp.
CATTTTAGGGACACGGTCATAATATATATACCTTGGTCACAGCTTTCTAATGATCGGATACTTCCTATAATATATCGTTCAAAAGGGGATTATTCGTACAAATAGTGGTAATTATCGTTTAAAGTATATTTGCCCATATTTATAAAATTTATTCACATTAGTATTACATACAACGAAGTAAAAATTGTGCCAACAGACTTTTTTAAAAATGTGAAACCATTTTTTCCTTAAACATATTTAAAAATAAATGTTTTTACGGAGTGGATTTTACATGAGGGATGCATGGCATAATAATGAAGAAAAATTGTACGCTATTCCGTACAAACTATCAGCAGCTGAAATAGAAAATTTAAAAGAAGTTGCACGCAAAGGAACATTCAGTTGTTCTTATTGTAAGGCTGCTATATACATACGACATGGAGAAATTAATGGTACTTATTTTGCTCATCAACACGGGGAAGGCTGCGAACCATCCAAAGTAGGAACAGTTGCTTACAAACGCTATGAAAAACA
>JAVWKG010000312.1:0-510 GCA_036638655.1 Lysinibacillus sp.
ATATTTATAAAATTTAGACATTAGAGCTCTAGAATCAAAATTCATATAGGCAAGATCGGTGGTGCCCCACTGGGTTTAGATCCGATGTCTTGATCAAAACAAGCCAGTTTTTTACTTAAAAATATAAAACAATATAATAAACATATTAAAAATAAAGACACCGATATTTTAATATATTTTTTTACATAGTATTGTAAACGATTTTTAACTAGGAGGAATTACACAAATGGAAGTATTAAAAGTTTCAACAAAATCTAATCCAAATTCAGTTGCAGGAGCATTAGCTGCAATAATCAAGGAAAAAAACATAGTAGAAATCCAAGCGGTTGGTGCAGGGGCAATTAATCAAGCAGTTAAAGCTATTGCTATTGCAAGAGGATTTGTAGCGCCAAGTGGAAAGGATATCGTTTGTATACCAGCTTTTACGGATATTCAGATTGATGGAGAAGAAAGAACAGCAATTAAATTAATAATTCAACCTAGATAATTATATAAAATGGTTGAGAGGGA
>JAVWKG010000313.1:0-510 GCA_036638655.1 Lysinibacillus sp.
AAGCCTGGGAAATGGGAATCCGGCATCATGCAGCTGTGGTGTCGGTGCTCTTGGGGAGAGAGTGGGAAGCATCTGGTCCGATGCAGTTGGAGATGCTGTTGGCGACAGCCCAGTATCTTCAACAAGTGGTTCGGGAGAGAAGTAAAATTCTTTCCTTAATTACTCGCCCTGAGGTGACGCGACTCATGTTAAGATGAGGTGTGAAACTTTGGGCTTTTTTAGCCTCCCAAGAACCAAAGGCTATGAGCCAAGGTGAGTCCTGACGGACTGGGTAGTTTAGGGATGTTTTGTTTTTAGGGTTTTGCTTCTTACCTAATTTGGTAAGATTAAAGTTTAAAAAAAGTTTAAAAAAGTAAAGCCTGATGAGGCAAAATTAAATAAACTATAGTATTTTTTTTTTTTTTTTTTTTTTTTTTTTTTAAAAAAATTTTAAATTAAAAATATTAAATCATTAATTTTTATAATAATTAAAAATTGTATGCGAATTTAAAAATTTTTATTATTGTGAAT
>JAVWKG010000314.1:0-508 GCA_036638655.1 Lysinibacillus sp.
GCGTTCACGTGGTGCGAAATCGACAGACATCGTGGTATTGGTTGTTGCTGCGGATGATGGTGTAATGCCACAAACAGCGGAAGCAATTGACCATGCACGTGCTGCAGGTACGCCAATTATTGTTGCTATCAACAAAATGGATAAAGAATCTGCTGATCCAGATCGCGTATTGAATGAATTAACAACCAAGCAAATCGTACCTGAACAATGGGGCGGTGATGTACCAGTAGCAATGGTTTCAGCACACTCTGGCCAAGGTATTGTCTGAAGAAGGTGCTGCACAAGGTGTCGTGATTGAAGCACGTGTAGACAACAGCCGTGGTGCGGTAACGTCTATCCTTGTTCAAAACGGTACATTGAAAGTAGGTGACCTTGTTCTTGCCGGCGCATCTTATGGTCGTGTACGTGCGATGACAGATGAAAACGGTAAACGTATTCAATCTGCTGGTCCTTCAATTCCTGTAGAAATTTTAGGTCTTCCAGAAGCGCCAATGGCGGGTGACGAAGT
>JAVWKG010000315.1:0-508 GCA_036638655.1 Lysinibacillus sp.
CCTTGTATATATTTTGAACTTCTGTTAATAACTCTTTAGTAAAATATTTGCTGCATTGATATAACTCAAATTTGCTCGCTCCCTAATTCTTATAAATATGAATAAGGTGCAAAGCCAAAAGATTAGAAATATTTTATATAGCGATTAATTATTTTTCCCCATACAAAGTATCGTTCTTCTAATTAAAGGTTTTGCATGAGTTTGAGTTTTATTACTAACTAAAATAGTTTTCTTTTTCAATAAAAACACCCCTTTGGACTATCTTAATCCAAAGGGGCAAAACGGTAAAACTTTATTTAAAACAGTACGACTTTTTTACAAACAGTTCCACTTTATTTCAATCCTACACAAATATCCAACCCAACCATCCCCACTACTCAACCGTAACACTCTTAGCCAAATTCCTCGGCTTATCAACGTCACAACGGCGATGTAACGCAGCGTAGTAACTAATTAATTGCAGTGGTACGACAGATACAAGTGGCGTTAGTAGGTCATTTACTTTTGG
>JAVWKG010000316.1:0-506 GCA_036638655.1 Lysinibacillus sp.
CAAGCATCACCATTGTCAGCTTTGATGATTTTGTAAGGGACAAGACCGATGTCTTTTTGCACAGCTTGATCTTGGTACTTACGACCGATCAAACGTTTTATTGAATATAATGTATTTTTTGGATTTGTCACTGCTTGACGTTTTGCAGACTGACCCACCAAGATTTCGCCATCTTTATACGCAATAATCGATGGTGTTGTACGTGCACCTTCAGCGTTATCGATCACTTTAACTTTGTCGCCTTCAAGTACAGCGACGCAAGAGTTTGTTGTACCTAAGTCAATACCAATGATTTTAGCCATTTGGATGATTCCTCAAAAATTTTTGCAATGTTTTTGCTTGTTATTCGATATGAGAGCCGTTCAATTTTTTTCAAGTGATAATGAAGAAAAAATTTTACAAACTCTCGAATTTATAGAGTTTATGCGCCAACCATGACCATTGCTGGACGAAGCAAACGACCATTTAAGATATAACCTTTTTGTAATACCGTTCCGATCTCGTTG
>JAVWKG010000317.1:0-505 GCA_036638655.1 Lysinibacillus sp.
CTATGTTGTTATTCCAGATGGTAAAATCGCTATGGGAAAATTGGCTCAAGCTATTATCTATGGTGCCGACATTATTTCCATTCCGGGCAATTTTGATGAAGCTTTAAAAGCAGTACGAAAAATTGCTGAGACAGAAGCAGTGGCTTTAGTCAATTCGGTTAATCCTTATCGATTAGAGGGGCAAAAAACGGCTGCTTTTGAAGTCTGTCAGCAATTGGAAAAAGCACCGGATGTACTTGCGATTCCCGTTGGTAACGCTGGTAATATTTCTGCTTACTGGAAAGGCTTTAAAGAGTGGCACGAAGTAAAAGGAACAACTTTACCACGGATGCATGGCTTTGAAGCACAGGGAGCGGCGGCAATTGTCAAAGGTGAAGTGATAGAACAGCCTGAAACAATTGCAACGGCTATTCGCATAGGTAATCCTGCCAGCTGGAAATTAGCCGAGGCTGCTCGTGATGAGTCTAACGGCTATATTGATTCTGTTACAGATGCAGAAATTTTG
>JAVWKG010000318.1:0-503 GCA_036638655.1 Lysinibacillus sp.
TCGAAATAAGCTTAATTGCTTCACTGGTTATTCCCCCTTCCTGCGCAATATGTTTCTAACAATCTGATATAATCAACACAGACACGTATAACTCATGCAGCTAAATACATGCGTTTGCGTATCATAGAAAAGGAACTCATGTCGCTTAGTGCATGCGTTCTTTTTTCAACTAACCGCTCTCTTGTTACCTAGTAAACCACCGTCACGAGTCTTTATTCGACCAGCCATCTCGAGATCCATCACAAGCAAAGCCACGCTAACCATGCTGACGTTTAACTTTTTTGATATTTCTGCAGCTGGTGCTCCATTGCCCCAAACTTCTATAAATCTATCGATCATTGCTTCGGTGTAATCGAAACGTATACCATCATGCTCCTTGCCTGTAAACAAGATGTATTTCTTTACTTTTCTCCCCATTCAATTGTCACCTCTGCCCTCGGCTGCTCCGAGTAATACTTACGCACCGTCATCTCAACTATCTGAGCGTCATCATGCCAAATTAT
>JAVWKG010000319.1:0-502 GCA_036638655.1 Lysinibacillus sp.
TTTCAAATAAGATAACGAAGAAACACCTGTACCAAAATCATCTAGTGCAACAGAAAAACCCTCCTGCTGAAAAATGCTGACAGCTCTCATGGCCTCTTTCATATTTTTCACAAAGCTCGTTTCAGTAATTTCTAGCTCTAATTGATAGGGCATTAACCTGTAATAACTAATTGTACGTTTCAATCCCTCTAATAAATGAGGCGATGTGACATAATGACCTGGAATATTAATAGAAACTTGTGAAAATGTTACCCCTACCTTTTGCCATCGTGCAATCTGACTACATACTTTTTCGATAATCCAATCCGTTACAATAATCATGCGATCATTCTTTTCCAAAATAGGAATGAAAACAGCCGGTGAAAGCTCACCATATGTTGGGTGATTCCACCTTAGTAGCGCTTCAAGCCCAAAAATCTCCATAGTGTGACCATCTATTTTTGGCTGATAGACTAAATATAATTCATCTTCTTTAAGCGCTCTTACAATATCTTCAACTAAT
>JAVWKG010000320.1:0-502 GCA_036638655.1 Lysinibacillus sp.
TAAGAACAAAGATGCTAATCTTGTAGGTGCTATGGAATCTCAAGGTACAACACCAAGAAGACTTACTGACCTTATAGGTTCTCTATCTGATTTAACTTCTGGTAGTGGAGATAAGGGTACACCTATGATCTACATCCAAGGTTACTTCGATAACTATACAAAATAATATATAAGTGAATTACTTATTCACATAACAAAGAGTAGTCCTCATTAATTTGAGAACTACTCTTTATCTTTACTACAATTTAAATCCTAATCAATAATGTTAAAAATATAGACTTCACTCCATATTATTCTACTATTAATTCTTATTGTTATCTTTTCTTCTTGAGTTCATCTCTTATCAATCTATATTTAATAATAGGACCATCTCCCACTAATAACTTTTCACTTGATATTAAAGATGAGGCTTTTGGCTTTTGTGTTATAACTAGTCTTTTATCTTGTCTCTCAATGATTCTATTTGCAAATTTCCCAAAATAAGCAATTATTCTATTAGCAA
>JAVWKG010000321.1:0-502 GCA_036638655.1 Lysinibacillus sp.
GATAGCAACAGAGTTTAGCTGACAACAAGATCAATTTTCCGTTATAATGGACAAGCATAGGGTTTTTTGTTGACAGATTTCTATTCACTTACGCTAGACAAAAGTGAATTCGCCAGTACTTTTTTTAGAAGATGATGATTGTTAAGGAGGACGAATATGGGTAAGAAAACAAAGATAGCACTTGCCATTGCTGCTGCTAGTGCTGCTGCTTGGGCGGGGAGTAAAGCTATTTCTAAACCGCAACAGCGCGAAGGAAAACCAGCATTACAATTTGATCGCCCGATTATTTTGGCACATCGCGGCGGAGCACATTTAGAACCCGAGCATACAATGCTTGCTTTTGAAAAATCGGCACAACTAGGTGTAGACGGCTTTGAAATAGACATTCGCTTAACAAAAGACGAAGAAATTATCGTCTTCCATGATGCTACCGTAGATCGTACAACTGAAGGTTATGGTGCAGTATCAGAAATGACATTAGAAGAAATAAACGCATTAAATC
>JAVWKG010000322.1:0-501 GCA_036638655.1 Lysinibacillus sp.
TAATAGAGATTGTTCCAATCGAGCTTGAGTGTTTCATCATCTAAATGTGGAATGAAATGTTCAACATTCAAATTTGGGAAATGTTTTTGTTCGCAGATATAACATTTTGCATGAAAATCTCTTTTTAACTGTCGAACAACTACAGGATCTTTATAGTCCTTAGTAGTCCAATCCGTTGGTCTAGCAGATTTATATACTTTAAACATCTAAATCCTCCAGTTGATTGTTATCTGCTAGAAGATTGACGGCTTGTAAATATAGATTTTTTAAACTTCTATCTAATAGATTATTTTTTTCTAGTTTGATTAAGTTTTTTACAATTGATCTTATATTTTCATAATTACTTGGGTTTTCATTTAATAGGTTTTTTAATATTTCAATTGAATCTTTTGTGTCCGAGCTAATAGGATTTACGTGGAATAGCCCTTTAATCACGGATTCATAAGAGTAGCGACTTAAATCGTCTTCAAAAAATTCACCATTTGAAATATCGTAAACAAC
>JAVWKG010000323.1:0-500 GCA_036638655.1 Lysinibacillus sp.
ATGTTTGGTAGTTAGGTACTGAGAATGTGTATGTTGGGTCCAAAATAGAGACTTTTGGAACAACTTTTCGAGAACCAAAACTCAATTTTTCTTTTGTATCAGCATTGGTTAATACTGAACCACCATTCATCTCAGAACCAGTTGCTGCAATCGTTAGAATGGTTACTATTGGCAATGCTTGTGTCACTAAACGACTATCACTTGTAAAATCCCAAGGATCCCCTTGATAAAAAGTTGCTGCTGCTATGGCTTTAGTACAATCGATTGTTGAGCCACCTCCAACTGCTAAACAGACATCAATATGATGCTCGCGGCAAAGTTCTGCCCCTTTTCTAACCGTTGATACTCTTGGATTTGGTTCTACTCCAGACAATTCAAAGAGATTAAAATCTTTTCCTAAAAGTTCTTGGATCGTATCATACAAACCATTTCTCTTAATACTTCCTCCACCATAAACAAGTAAGACATTTTTTCCAAACTCATTTAATACGTTAGGCAAT